>JASHPE010000226.1 GCA_030038235.1 Terriglobia bacterium | reverse complement strand
AGACGGGGCCAACCGTCAGGAAACGGTTACAAAAAGGCATGGCGGCGTCCGCTTTCGGTGACACCTTCGGCTTCTGCTGTAAATCAGTCCGAGAATGAAAGCGGCTGGGGATGCCGACGACATCTTGTTGCATCTCGTCGCCACCCTAAACCCTGCAAGATCAGCTAATTCTGGGCTGTCGGTGTTCACAGCTCCTCAGCCCTGACTATCAAGGCACACTGCGGCGAGCCTTCAAACCCGCTCGCGGTCGTCGAAAAGGTTACAGGGTCGTTTGCCTAAGCTAGCCCGAGGGTGTGGCCTGAAGGCCGATCGAGTGCTGTTCTACGACCTATCTCCTTGACATTCGGCGCAAAAGAGCGATGATCGCGGTCGAGAACGCTCGGAACAGCGCCAGGAACCCGCAGGCGGGATGGGCAATCTTTTGTAGGCTCTGGAATCAGGGCACTTCGGCGCGGGTCACCCGGTGGCACGGGAATCTCGACCCTCCCCCCCTATGAATTTTGCACGTTTTCGCAAAACGAAGCTAAGCAACTGCCTTTAGAATCAACAAAACAACCCCAAAAACGAAGCTAAAACGAAGCTAAACGAAGCTAAAACGAAGCTGAGGAAAGGCGCTAAAGAGCATAGGTCTTAAGCGCAGTTGAATGTGTTATTTAGGGACTGTACTCTGATAAGTAGCGGTTTTTCAGTAAGATGCAGACGGCTGTGAAACCATTGAAACTGGCACCCTAATCGCGGGGCTGATCCGATCACCCCGAAGACCCGAGAAAACACTCGCGATCTCATCACTTCATACTATTGACTTTCTTTACCAGATAGTATATAAGACAACCGGAAGAGCGAAGGTCCCACTGCGCTTGCCCTTTGGTCGTTCGATGGTCTTGCTCGTGACTAACACGGAGACGGAATACGGGGCTGGCAACGGAAAGACCCTTATCTTTTCACACTTTCACGTCCCGCTCGGCCGTTGTATATTGAAATACTTCGGTAGGACGCGTGCCCAGGCTTGCGGGTCTGGTCGGAGGCTGCAATGAATCCGGAAGAAAATCGGGAGATTCCCGATCGTGTTGACGAGCTGCAGCGGCAGGTACGCCGGCTGCGGACCGAGCGGCTTGCGATGCTCGCCGTGATCGGCTGCCTGATTGTCGCGGACCTTGCTTCGCGTCTGCCCCTTACCGTTGTGCCCCCGCTTTCGGCTGGGGAGCGCGGCGCGCGCCTGGTTGCCGAACATAGCCTCACCGCGTTGCGGCAAATGCTGCGGGTTCAGCCTGCGGTCGATCCCAAAATCGTGCTCGAAGACGAGCGTGAGGCGTTCGGTGAACCGGCGCCCGCGCCGAGTCTCGCGAAGCCCGCGCCCACTCCGGCCCTGGCGTCCAGTGTGCCTCCGGCGACCCCGCAACCCGGCGCGCACGTGGAATCGAAGTCGGTGCCGACGGCGACGGCTCCGGTTAGTCACAAACGTGACGTTGTACCGGCAACCGCTTCCGGCACAGTTCCTCACGACAGTTCCAAGCAGATCAATCCCCATTATCATCAGCGGATTGCCACGCTGGCGTTGACCCCGCGCTCCGGCGCCGCGTCGCTGGCGGCAGCGGGCGCCGCAATCGGACGCGATCTCGACAAGACCTTGACCGCGCTCCCGAGCGACGAGTCCTACCGGACGCTGGCGCTTGCTGAATGGCCGGATTTCGGCGCATCGGTGTCGTCGGCTGTCGTTCCCGCCTCAGGGTCCGCGTCGGAGCCAACCGGCATTCTGCCGGGCGCGCTCACATCGGCGCCGACCGCATCTGCAACTCCCGACGAAGCGGCAGCTCAGGCTTCGCTGTCCGTGCCCGCGGTGCCCGTCAGTCTTAAGGCGCTGGGTTATGCTCAGGCGGCCGACGGGTCAGCACAGATCGTCTTGAGCGACGGCAACGCGGTTTACGTGGTGAACGAGGGCCAGGAATTCCTAGACCGCTTCCGGGTGGTGTCGCTGAGTCCTGAAGGCGTCGACATCGCCGACCGGCTTACAAATCGGACAGTTCACTTGAGTTTTGGCCTTTAAAGGTGGCGGTGCGGCAGATACCAGGGTATTAACCAGACGTGAATGTACCTTCACATTAACAGTCTCAAGCTCCAGATCGCCACCGCATTTCTAATCCTCCTCGCGAGTGTGATTTGGCACACACTGCGGCGTTCACAGCGGAAGGATCCGGACGAAGCCGAGCGTTTGCGGCGCATGGACTTGAACCGTCGAGGCCGTATCGTTGCCGCTGAAATCGTGGATCTGCTGGAACCCGCATCGTCAGTCGCTGCCAGGGACGCGCGCCGGCCGCTGGTGGTGGTCTATAAGTATGAAGTCGCCGGCGTGACGTACGAAGTCTCGCAGGACGTGTCGGCCTTGCCCTCCGCGCTCGGACCCGGTTGCTCCCCGAGCAGCCCGATCTCGTCCGTGAAGTACGACCCCAAGGCGCCCACCAATTCGATCATCGTCTGCGAAGAGTGGAGTGGTATCTGATCCGAGCCGTGACAGGCCGAGCAGACATTCATGTCGAGGAACCTGGAACAGAGGCTGGAGGAATTACGCCGCCGGCAGGAACGCGCCGAAAAGGGCGGCGGACCCGAAAGGCGCGCGCGCGCCCACGCTGAAGGAAAGCTCTCGGCGCGCGAGCGTCTGGAATTGCTGTTCGATGAAGCTAGCTTCCACGAGATCGACAAGCTCGTCGAGCACGACTGCCACAACTTCGGCATGCAAGAGCAGCGCGTTCCCGGCGACGGTGTGGTTACGGGCTACGGCGAGATCAACGGACGGCTGACATACGCCTTTGCCCAGGACTTCACGGTGTTCGGCGGATCCCTCAGCCGTGCCAACGCCGCGAAGATTTGCAAGATCATGGACCTTGCCTTGAAGGTCGGGGCGCCAATTGTGGGTTTGAACGACTCCGGCGGCGCGCGCATCCAGGAAGGCGTGGCCTCGCTTGCCGGGTACGCCGACATTTTCCTGCGCAACACCCTGGCCTCCGGCGTCGTTCCGCAGATCTCTGCGATTCTCGGTCCGTGCGCCGGCGGCGCCGTGTACTCGCCGGCGATCACCGATTTCATCCTCATGACCGAGCGCACCAGCTACATGTTCGTCACCGGTCCGGAGGTGATCAAGACGGTCATGCACGAGGACGTCAGCAAGGAGCAGCTTGGTGGTCCTCGGACGCACAACACCGTGAGCGGCGTGGCGCACTTCATCGCCCAGGACGATCCTGATTGCCTGGCGCTCGTGCGCGAGTTGCTCTCGTTCATGCCGCAGAACAATCGCGAGGATCCGCCGCACACGGAATCCGCGGACCCCGCAGACCGCTGCGACGCGGAACTCGATCATCTGGTGCCGGCCGAGAGCGATCGGCCCTACGATATCAAGGAAGTGATCCGGCGCGTCGTGGACGACGGCTACTTTCTCGAAGTGCACGAGCACTTCGCCCAGAACCTGGTGGTGGGATTTGCGCGACTCGCGGGCGCGAGCGTCGGGATCGTGGCCAATCAGCCTGCCGTTCTGGCCGGATGTCTCGACATCAATGCGTCCGTGAAGGGAGCGCGCTTCGTGCGCTTCTGCGACGCCTTCAACATTCCCCTGATCACCTTCGAGGACGTGCCCGGATTCCTGCCGGGCACGCAGCAGGAGTTCGGCGGCATCATCCGCCACGGCGCCAAACTGCTGTTCGCATTCGCCGAGGCCACGGTTCCCAAGATCACAGTGATTACGCGCAAGGCCTATGGAGGCGCTTACTGCGTGATGTCGTCGAAGCACATCCGGACCGACGCCAATTACGCGTATGCCACCGCGGAAATCGCGGTCATGGGACCGGAAGGCGCCGTCAACATCGTCTATAGGCGCGAGCTCGAAAAAGCTGAGAACTCTGAAGAGTTGCGGCGGGAAAAAGTGGAGGAGTTCCGGGAGCGCTTCGCCAACCCCTATGTGGCGGCGGAGCTCGGCTACATCGACGAAGTCATCCGCCCGCATGAAACGCGGCCGAAGTTGATTTCCGCCTTACGAATGCTTGCCCACAAGAGCGACTCGAATCCACCGAAGAAACACGGCAATATCCCGCTCTGACAAGACAGTGGCTGACGATGGTGGCTGGTTGTTAGTGGCGTTAGTGGCGAGTGGCTGGCCAGCTTCCGTGGGCGGGCACGAACCGCAACCACCAATCACTGGCCCGCCAATAACAAGCCGCCCGGCAGAGACACGGGCGGCGGGACAGCTTTGAATATCTGGCGGCGCAAGCTCTACGACTTTGGCTTGGCCGCAGGCTTGGCCGCGCTTGATGCCGGAGCAGGCGCAGCCGCGGCCGGATTGGCCTGATCGTACAGCCTCACGATCGGGTCGGTAATGTCGATGCCCTTGGCCACGTAGTAGACCGGCAATTGCGAATCGTCAAGCACCAGCGCGAACGAGTTCTTGGAAGCATAGTCGTTGATCACCTTGACCATCTTCTGGCCGATCCGCTGCACCGCATCCTGGTTATCGGCCTGCCAGTCAGCCTGGTCATCATCCGACTCACGCTTGAATAGACGTTGCTTCTGATCCAGATCGCGGCTCATACGGGCGCGCTCATCGTCGCTGAGCGTCGGACCCTGTTTCTGGATCTGGTCCTGCAGGGCGTTGATTTCGTCCTGCTGGCGTTGCAATGCCTGCCGCTTGGGCTCGTACTTCTTGGTGAGTGCATCCAGGGCTTGCTTGCCTTCGCCGGTTTGCGCTATCGCCTGCTGGATGTTGATCACGGCGATCCTTTCCGGAGTCGTCGCGGGATCCTGGGCAGCGCACAGGACCGCCGTCAAAGCCATCGCGAGAATGGTCCCACTGAAAACTGTTTTTCTCATTCAAACTCCCTCAAATCGCTGAGATATTGCGGAAGAGTCTATTCTAACCCAACTCAACCGCACGGAGAACCTCAATCTTGGCTGCAGTGCTAGAACTGTCGGGCTACGGTGAATCCGAGCAAACCCTTCTGTTCGCGCAAGTAAACCGGCGCGAAGAATGGACGAATCTCGTTGTACGTCGACTGATTCGGGAACATCGACATCGGCGGTAAAGCCTGTGGCGGCGTGACTGGCAGCATGTTCAGGCGCAGCCAATTGTAACCGTAATAGAGCCGGAACGGCGCGTTCAGCACCGGCATGATGATTTGAAGCTCGATGCCGGTGGAACTGCGCGGGCGAATGTTGTCTGCGGCGAGAGGGTGAAGGTTTTTCGGAGGATTCTTTCCGAAAAAGTACGGATAGTCCTGCTCGATCTGGCTCAGCGCCGTGGCCGTGTATTCGAGCTGGCCCGGCCGCAGGATGAAGCTGCTGCCAGTATCCACGAAGTAGGCGATCGTGAAGTGTTGCGGGATGATCGGGATGCGGTACTCGAAATTTAGCAGCGCTTCCGTGTCGCCTCCGGGAAATTCCAGCGTGTAATAGGGGAATTGCGTGAAGGAACCGCACGAGCCCGTGGGAGAACCCGTGGAACCAATCGACTGGATCGGGTTGCCCTTGGCGTCCCGGTTGCAAACCTGCCCGATCGTCGGGAAGAAACCCGTGGGTCCGACGGTGTACGGATCGAACCCGCGAATGTCCAGGTCTCCGCCCATGTAGAAGCGCGAAAACGGGGGCGGCACCTTGCCTCCATATCCTGAAATTGTGGAGGCCAGGAAATTAAACGCCAATATGTTCTTGCCGTGGCGGACGGGGTGGTAGTACTTCCCCTGGAAAATCGGCCGGATGGTGTTCACATTGCCGCCCAGCGGTCCGCCGGAGAACTGCATGGAGGCGGACATGTATTTCCCGGCAGTTGGATCGAGCGCGCCGTTGAGCCGGTTGTAAGTAAACGCTGGTGTTACCGTGCTGGACTTGATGCCGGTGAGCGAGTTCGGCCCGCTGAACTGGCTGTAGGCGATGGCGCTGTAAAATGCGGTCGAGGCCGCGCTGTAGGTCGTGATGCTGCTGTCGGAAAACCCATACGTCACGCCGAACTGGGAGAATCCCCTGCGCAGGGGAGTGGTGGCAAACACCGTGAAACCCTTGGAGTTCTGCTCGAAATTCTGGTAAAGAGCCGAGGTGAACGGGTTCTGCTCCAGGGCGTTCGGGTTGATGTTGTTCAGCACGGCCAACTGGCGCAACTGATCGAAATGGTAACGGCTTTCGAAAATTGTGAAACCGGCGGTGATAGGACGGTCAAAGAGATACGGCTTGGTGAAGCCGATCGAATAGAGCTTCTGATACGTGCCCACCTGGGCCGAGATGCTGAACGTTTCGCCCAGGCCGAATAGATTGTTGGTCGCGTAATTGATCCCGACAAAGTCGCCCGCGATGCCGCTCACACCGCCCGAAAAGCCTATGGAGTTCTTGCCCTTCTCTTTCAGCTTGAGGAGCAGGTCCACCGTGTGATTCTGGTTGTTCTGCGTGACGTCGTAGCCCTTCTCCTGGTCCGTATTCTTGATTGGATCGAAATAACCGAGCTGATTTACGCGCAAAATGCTCAGATCCCAAAAGGCGGTGTTGAACAGATCGCCTTCATTAACGAGGAGTTGCCGCCGGATGACCTTATCGCGCGTCTTGTTGTTGCCCGAAAATTCGATGCGGTGCACAAAGTACTGATCGCCTTCGTTGAAATCCAGCGTCAGATTGATAATGTGACGCTTGCGGTCCGGCTCGATGTCCGGATCGGCCACAAAGTTGATGTAGCCGAACTCGCCGTACAGCTTCTTATAGCCCTCCAGGCTCTTGCGGACGCGCGTGAGGTTAAACACGTCTCCCTGTTTGATCGGAAAGGATCGCAGCAGCGCTTCCTGCTTGAAGAGCTTGTCACCCCGGATCGCGAAATGCCCCAGGCGATATTGTTCACCTTCTTCAATCGGGATGGTGACGTCCACCCGTTTGCCGAGGCCGCGGCCCAGGAAAAACAGCATTGACGACGGCTGCGTGTCCACGGTCTTGGTCTGGAACTCAAACGACGGCAGCGCATAAAAGTAGCCGTGCTCTTGATAAAGCTCGCGCACCGTTTCGAGATCGGCCTGAATCTTCTCTTTGTCGTAGGTTCTGTGAAACCAATAAAACCACGGCGGAGCTCCCCAGGGCCTGGTGTACTTCATGGCGCGGACCAGACGCTCGTTCGAAAAGACCTTGTTGCCCACGAACTTGACCGTTCCAACCTTCACTTTGGGACCTTCGACCACCACGAAGGTCAGGGCCACGGAATTCGGAGGAATATTCCGCGTACGATGACGCACCGTGGCGAACTGGCGCCCGTGCTCGGCCAGCATCTCCTGCAGAACCACCTCGGCGTGGCGAATGACCACGGGATCGTATTGTGACTCCATGCTGAGCGGGATTTTCTCCTCGCGGAAGCGATCCAGAACATCGGAAACGGTGATCGTGCTCAGACCCTTGTAGTCGATGCTGCGAATCAGCTTTTTCTCCCGCACAAAAAAAGTAACCACCATTCCCTTTGGCCCTGGATTGACTTCCAGCCGGATATCGTCGAAGAATCCGGTGTTCCAGAGCGCCATGTAATCGCGTTCCAGAGCGTTCTCGTCGTAAGGATCTCCATCGTGCGAGAAGATTCGTGCCCGCAAGGTGGAAGATGGAATGCGCCGGTTGCCGCGAAACACGATGTGGTCGATCACTTGTGGGGCAGCCTGTGGCTGAGCCACAGCTCCGGGCTGCGTCACGCCCTGCTGGGGCTGAGCCGGTTTCGGCGGCGCGGGAGCCACGGGCGGCGCTTCCAACTGCAGACCGCCGGAAGGCTGCGCTGGTGGAGCCTTCTGGCCTGGCTGCTCTGCGGGCTGCTGGCTCTTCTGCTGCTGAGCGGGTGGTTGTGAAGGCGGTTGCGCCGGCGGCTGCTCTTGCGGTGTCTGCGCTGGAGGCGGGTTCTGGGAAGATGGCGTCTGCTGCGCGCCATTAGCCGGCTGTTGCGAACTCGAACTCGAAGCCGGCGCATCCTGGAAGGCCGATGCTCCAACGGGGAAGCCCGCCAGGACAAACGCGAACGCTCTCGGAGCGCATGGCATCGCGCGCGCCGAGGGACAGATCGTTAGAGCCGCGATCAGCGCTAAGCCGGCCCACCCGCCCCCTGCCAATCGTCTTCCCACGGCACCAGCCGTCACGCGCAACCTTCTCCCCCGGGGCTCGCCATCATAGTTCCACGGCTTGAGCACGCCCGTTTTTGCAGCGTACAAAGCTGACAGGTTTGGCGCGATCCCGCTGTGGTTTGTCCTGCTTGCGGGACCACCCTTCAGAAAGCCCCTTCAGCGCCCGCTCTGCTTCCGTTGCAGAATTGTTCGGATGCCCCGCTCAGGATGCGGGTTGTCACGCACCGAATACCGCCGAAGCAGCGAACATCTGCAAGATGTTACCATGCACGGGCCGCAGACGCCAGAAAGTTGACGCGCCTCACTCAGGCGCCAGGGTCGGGGACTTGCACTTTCGACGGACTTGACGCCTAATGGACCTTCTTGGGAACGGAAGTTCTGCAAAAATCAAGGAGAAAGAGATGATTCGAAAACCGAGTGTAAGTGCGCTTACGGCAGCGCTGCTGGCGGGTGCAACCGTGATTTGCCAGGCGCAGCCGCGGCCCCTGTTGACGCGTCACGTGCGCGAGGTGACTCTGAATGGGCAGGCGCAGTTGATCGGCCGGCTCCCTGCAACACAGCCCATGCGCATTGATGTTGTTCTGCCGCTGCGCGATCAGGCCGGGTTGCAAAGCTTCCTGATGCAGATCTACGACCCCTCGAGCCCCGTCTACCACCAGTACCTGACCGTGCAGGATTTCACCAACATGTTCGGTCCGGCGCTGGAAGATTACGACGGCGTCGTTCAGTTCGCGAAGACGCACGGCTTTACGGTGGTCGGCGGCTCCCGCGATGCCATGGACGTGCAACTCAGCGGCACGGTCGGAGCCATTGAGAACGCCTTCCACGTAAACATGAACATCTATCAGCACCCCACAGAGAATCGCACGTTCTACGCTCCGGACCGGGAGCCCACGGTGGACCTGCCATTTAAACTGTGGCACATCTCTGGTTTGGACAACTATTCGATCCCGCATCCAATGCTGCAGCGTAGAGCTATGCGTGCGAACTCCCTGGCGACCACCGGCTCGTGCCCGCAGCAGTCCTTCTGCGGTAGCGACATGAGGGCTGCGTACTACGAGGGAACCGCTCTTACCGGCGCCGGCCAAAACATCGGATTGCTGGAATACGCCGGATTCGATATCCAGGACGTCGACACTTACTACCAGAATGCCAAACAGACGAGAACCTTCAGCGTTATGGGCATTTCCACGGACGGCACATCCGTCAACTGCGTCTACAATCAGGGCTGCGACGATACGGAACAGACCATTGACATCACTCAGGCCGGAGGTATGGCTCCAGGCGTGACCACCATCTACATGTACGTGGGCTCCACGGATACCGCTTTGCTGGGCGCCATGTCTTCGGATATTCCACTGCCTTTGAACTTGAGCTCGTCCTGGAGTTGGTCCCCGACGGACGCCAAGACCGACGATATATACTTCGAGAAGATGACTGCGCAAGGCCAGAGCTTCTTTCAAGCGGATGGCGAGACCACCAGCGACTTTGAGAGTTCTCCGTGGCCGGCGGATTCTGCCTATGTCACGGCGGTTGGCGGGACGGCCTTGACGACCAAGGGCGCGGGCGGTCCCTGGGAGTCGGAAACCGCCGGCTACGGCGGCGGTGGCTATTATCCGCCGGACGACATTCTGATTCCCTCGTGGCAGCAACTCCCGGGCGTGATCAACACGGCCAACGAAGGATCCACGGTCTATCGGAACGACCCGGACGTCTCGGCAAACGCGAGTTTTTCCTTCTACGTCTGCGCCGATCAGATGGCCTGCACCGCAAACGAGATTGGCGGCGCCAGTTTTTCAGCGCCCATGTGGGCCGGCTACCTGGCTCTGGCAAATCAACAGGCGGCGGCCAAGGGTCACGCCGCCCCCGGCTTCATCAACCCGTCCATTTATTTGCTGGGCGTCGGGCCGGGTTATCGGAGCGATTTCCACGATATCGTCAGCGGCAATAATGGCTACCCGGCGGTGCCCGGCTACGATTTGGCGAGCGGGTGGGGCAGCCCGAACCGGTCCGGCCTGATCAACGCTCTTTTCGCACCACCGTCTCCGTTCCTCGCCATCGGGGCCTCTCCCAACGTGATTAGCGTTCAGGATGGCGGCGCCTTCACCTCCACGATTACCACTGCTGCGGAGAACGGCTTCGACTCGGCGATAACCCTGTCGGCAAATCTCAGCAACACACAATTTTCGCCCAACCCCATACCAGCGCCCGGCTCAGGGACATCGACCACGACGGGCACCGTTCCCAAGAATCTCAAACCTGGAACCTACGTCCTCGTCGTAACAGGCACAGGCGGTGGCATGACGGCTACAACTACAGTTACCCTCATCGTCACGAAGTAAGTGCCGCTTCAGCCTCAGTGCGAATCCGACCACGATCACAGCGAAGCCGGCAGTTTAAGCATCACTAGTTAGATAGCCTAGATAATCTGAGGCACACCACGACTCCCGTGCGGCCGGCGACCGGCCACGTGCGACAAGCACGTACCAAACTGGTGAATCGCGCTCAAGAATTCGGCCGACTCTGCCGAATTGGATTCATGTGTAAAGGGCCTGAGGGGATCTGTGCGGGAAATGCTCATACCGCGCCGCAGCGCTGTCCCAACGCCAGGAGTCTTATCGGTTCGACGGCAGCGATGGGGAAGCCGCCGCGCGGGGCGGTTCGCACACAACTCTCAGAGCTGTACACGGAAATAGGAGATCGAGAATCCATGCGCCTGAAGCTGATGAGCATCATCCTTCTGTTCCTGTTTAGTGTTCCATCGGGAGCACTGACGCCGGCCCCGCCTTGCCAAACCTCCATCCTGGCCCAGCTCGCGAATGTAACTTGTTCCCGCGGCGATTACACGATTACCTACCCGGACCTCGCCCAAATCTGGCAGTTTTCGTCCAGTGGTCCCGGAGCACCCGTGCTCACCGCAAACGACGTGGTGGTGGTCATGGATTCCAACGGTCCGAACGCTATTTTGATCGGATCCGCCGAGCACTGGTCGACGGGTTGGCAGGTCACGGCGGGGCAGACCATGACCGGCACGATCAGTTTCACACTTACCGCCCCAGGCGGCATGACGAGTCTTGCCCAGTTGGGAGGCGCTGCGACCGAGGATGGAAGCACTTATCTTGCGAACAACGTCGATTCCGTCCCGCCGGCAGTCAGCTCGATTACCTGCACAGTCCAGTCGTGTCCCGGGAACAACACGGGACTGAGCTTCGTGCATTTCACTCCGGGCACCTACAGTGCGTCCTTTACGTTCACCCTTGACGGCGGGACGAACGGCACGGCGGCGCTGCAGATGGGATCGGAACACTTCCGCTAACGACTTTCAGCCGCGGCTTGAAGCCTGGTGGCCGCCCCGCTACTGGTGTTCTTCGCCAGGGCGGCCACCGCCGCGCTCACCGGAATCAGGACAGCACAGAATGCGCACCAGACGTGCGCCGGGGCTAGTGTGTTAGAATCGCATCTGACCAACTGATTGATTGTAAAGGGCAGGCCCGTAGCTCAGTCTGGTTAGAGCGCTACCTTGACACGGTAGAGGTCAACGGTTCGAGTCCGTTCGGGCCTACCAGCATTTTCAAGCAGTTCCGGCGAAACAGCCTCCGAAAACGACTCTGAAACGGCATTTTGTGACGTGGATTGTGACGTAGATGCTCCGCGGGGCATGTCCGA
>JASHPE010000225.1 GCA_030038235.1 Terriglobia bacterium | reverse complement strand
ATTCCGAACGGCCGGTCAGGAACCAAAGAAGTAGACAGACCCGGATGCGTATTATCGATGGAAGAAGATGCCGTGGTTCGGTTAACGCCGAAGCGGAACTCATTAATCCAATTATCGCCCACTGTCGTGCGGTCCTGAACCGTAGCATACTGATTCCGCGCCAGGTGAAAGGCCGGGAATCCCGGCATGTAGGTGCCGGGCGGCACCCCAACGTTGGGAACCAGGGCTGAACTGTCGTCGATGGTGTAGCGTGCGAACAGCGAATGGGTGCTGGAAAAGTTGTGATCGATGCGGACCATCGCATGGTCCTCACGCGTGCTGCCCTTGTTGGCCGTGATTAGTTCGCCGGTGCCATCCCCATTGTCGGGTCCGTTCGCAACCGGCATCAGATTCAGAAACGGTTGGATGAGAGGATTCATCGGAATGGCGACACATCCGCTGGGAGCGGCGCTGCTGCAGGCGGACGGATTCCCGGCGGAGGGCAGCAGCCCTTGATGGGCGAGGGCATCGGGCGCCGTGGCAATCGCGGTGGATGCCTGTACTTCACGAAACCCCTCATAGTTGATAAAGAAGAACGTGCGGTTACGTTTTAGCGGCCCTCCGATTCCAGCACCGAACTGATTGCGGACGTACGGCGGAATCGGGCTTGTGCCCAAATCGAAGTAGTTCTTGGCATCGAGCGACGCATCCCGATGCAATTCCCACAAAGATCCACGAAATTGGTTACTGCCGGACTTGGTGACCATCTCGATCACGGCGCCGCCATGCCCCCCGTACTCCGCGTTGAAGGTTTGAGTCAAGACGCGGACCTCCGCCAGCTCATTCAGGCCAAGGAAAAAACCCGAAGCGCCCGCGGGCGAATAGCCCCAGACCGGATCCGTTGCATCCACACCGTCGATCAAAACGTTGGTCATACTCGGACGGATACTACTAATTGCCACTTGCCCGGACTTGCCGCTCGAGAGCAACGAAGGAGCACTGCTGGGGTTGGGAGCGACTCCAGGCTCCAGCATAACCGCACTAAAGAGATCGCGGTTGTCGAGGGGCAGTTCCGCGAGGCTTTGCTCTGGAAGTAGCCCATTGATAGTCGACGTCGTGGTATCAATGGCGGCAACGTTCGCGGTGACCGTCGTTTGCTGGGAAAGGTTACCTATGGCGAGTTGTGCGTTGATCGTAACTTCAGCCGCCGCATTGAGCTCAACTCCTTCGCGCACTTGCGATCGGAACGCGGCTTTCTCCATACGGAGGGAATAGCTTCCCGTTGGCAACCCGGCGAAACGGTATTCGCCGGCCTCGTCAGTCAGAGTACCACGTTTCAATCCCGTGCCTTGACTGACAATCGTGACCCTGGCGCCAGGGACAACGGCGCCGCTTGGGTCAGTGATGGTGCCGGAAACTGTCGCGAGCTGGGTTTGCGGCCAGGCACCGACTGAAAAGAGCGCCGCCAAAACCGCTGACAGTACGCCAGATCGGTACCACACGCGCTTCGCGCATGGAAGCGCCCCGACGTTGTTCGTGACCTGAGCCCGCCTTATGAGCGACTTGGTTTCGTTTTTCATCATGGCTTCCGTGGCAATGCATATAGGCTAGTGTAGTAGTTTGCATCCATCGTTGCGCTGCTTGAAGTGTCCGTGGTCCGTGGTCGTCCAAAGGCGAGAAAAGCAGGAACACCAGCACCAGAAGAAAACCCCCAGACTCGCCGACCAGGCCAGCAGCCGTGAACCCAGGATAATAGATGTGCTGGACGGTGATGTAGGCGTCTCTGGGAAGTCGCATCTTTCCCGGAAGTTCAAGGGCGCGCCGTCGTGGTGATGGACTCGGTCTTGCCGAGATTCGTGTAAACCTGCGAGAAGCGCTCAAGGAAGCGGAGCACGGCACCGGGACTGATCGCGACGTGGCGGCCTACCTGGACGTTGCGCTTGCGGAACTCGCCGGGCACGAGCCGCAGTTTCTCACTTGGTAGCCGGGTCTTCGACCCAGAGCAGGTCGTTCGGGAGCAGTTCACAAAAGCGGCGGTGAATGTCGCGGCTTCCTTCCGGCGTTAAACCAAGTCCGGTCTTCAGTCCTCCACTGTCAATCCATTTCTGCACCTTGATGTGCGCCAGAGCCTCAAGCTGAAGGTCACGTTTGCGAGCGTCCTGGCTGTAGTCGTTTTTGAGCGCACGCTCGATGTCAACAGGGTGCGTGTCGTGCCCCTCGATGAGGTTCGAGTAGTAGCAGTTCATCGCGCACCAGGTCCGCGAGCGAGGCACGCAGCGAAGGCGGAAGGCTCCGACGGAAGCCTGCGGATTTCTGAGTGAGTTCGAGGGCGAGGTCTGTAAGTTGGGCTCTGTGGCGCGAGCGCTGCCATGCTAGCTTTCGCTGTTTATTCGCCAGTGACAGTTCAACCTTTGGGACGGCGGTGGGCTCGACTGTCACTGTTTTGTCACTGTAGCCGGGTCGAAACCCGTGAAATTCCGTGAATCAGGTGAAGACAAAAATCGGTGCAAGTGCTTGGCTGGCCAAAGGATTTGGTTGGTTTTGATGCACATGCCGGAATGAGGCAAATCGGTTTTCAAGACCGCCGGTTTCAACCGCTCACCCATCCCTCCTCAATGCCTTACGGACGGTGCCGGAGACCGTGCAGCAGAGATTGTAGCGGGTTGCTGTTCGTTTCTGCAATTGTTCGATTGCTCGGAGTCCGAGGTGCGCACGACGCAAAAGTGGCAGTCTGACCCGGGCGGGAATTAGAGTTATTATCTGTAAGCTGTACAGACTGGCAGAGAGAAAAAATAAGGTGAGCTCTATCTCCCAGCACTTGCACGAACTCCAGAACCGTGATCGAGACCTGAAGTCGCGTCTCGCCCAGCTCGGTGAAATGCGGCCCGGTTCTCTGGTGGAGTGTTATCGGAAATGTGGAAAGCCCAACTGCCGGTGCGCGCGGCCCAATGACCCCGGACACGGACCCCTTTTCATGGTGACCCACGCCGTGAAAGGCAAGACCGTGAGCAAGGCGATTCCCTCCGGTCCAGCGGTGGAGCGCACCCGAGCCCAGCTTGCTGAATACCAGCGCTTTCGCGAGCTGAGCCGCGACTTGGTGGCGACGAACGAGCAGATCTGCAATGCCCGGCTGCAAGAGGCGGCCGGCGCGTCCTCGGACTATAAAAAAAACGGCGTTGGCCGAGGAGCTCGTCGTCGAACTGGAGCAAGGGATAGCACAAGGCGAGGGAGTAGAGAGTAGCCAGTAGCGAATGGCGAATAGGGCGCTTGGGAAGCTGTTCTCTATTCGCCACTCGCTACTCGCTACTCCCTGCCTTTGCCTCCGCTCACGCACTCGGCCAGTCTAACAGCAATGCAGGAAAGGAGGACGACGATGGATCGGCGTGATGCTCTGGGCGTGATGGCGGCGGGATTGGTGGCGGCAAGCGCGGGCGCGACGGCTGATGGACGCGCATTTCCGCAGCTTCGCGCGTCAGGTAGTGCCGCGACTGGTAGCGGAAGGAATCGGCGTGCTGGGTATGAAACCTATGGGCTCCGGCGAAGTGCTGCGCGCCGGCGTAGTAACGCCGATCGAGTGCCTGCACTACGCGCTCAACCTGTCCACTTCTGTGAATTCAGTGACATTGCCCCAAGCGCTCTCTCTAAACTAAAGCTTCCTCACCAGTTACTATCCAGGAAGCACCATGCCATAAATACTACCCAATGTTAAAAACAAAGACAGCCACATGTAGTCCAGGCTAGAATGGCCGAAACAGCGATGAATTCTAAGCCGTGTCAGTGGAGCGGTGGCGGAGATTCGGCGTGAGTCTCACCCAGATCGGCATTGTGGGCGGCTATGGGGCAACCGGACGCGCGGTCGCAGGTAAGTTGCTGCGGTCCTGCGACGCGGCTCTCGTCATCGGCGGCCGTGATCCGTCCCGGCTGAACTCACTAGCATCGGAACTCGGCAGCAGGGTCTCAGCGATCCCGGTCGACGTTATGGACTCCCGTTCGTTGGACGAATTCTGTGGCCCGTGCTCGATCGTCGTCAATTGCGGCGGACCTGTGTTCCGGCTGCAGCACCGCGTGGCGCAGGCCTCGCTTCGCAGTCGCTGTCACTACGTCGACGCCGCGGGCATGTCAATCGTCAAGGAGCGCATGCTTCCGAATGGCCGAATGATCGAAGACCTGGGCCTGCGGTTCGTCGTCTCAGCCGGATGGATGCCCGGCCTTACCGAACTTCTTCCCGTCTACGCCCATGCCAGGGCGAAATCCCAGATGGACTCAATCGATTCCTTGAGCGTGTATTTCTCCGACTCCGGCGAGTGGTCCGACAATGCTCTGCGGGACGCCGCCTGGTTTATCCACCGGACCGGACTCGTCAGATCCGGTTACTTCCGCAAGGGAGAATGGGTTCACACTCGAATGTCGGAGGCCGCTCGGAGAGTCGACCTGGGCGATGGGATCGGCCTCCGTCGCTTCAACATGTTCTTCATGCCGGAGCAAAGGGAGGTCGGACGCCGGCTTACCGACTGCGAGGTTCGTGTTTACTCTTATCTGGCCGGTTTTCAGAACGCGCTGGCCGCAACAGTGGTGGCACTGCTGCCCCTGCCCGAGGCGCTCGGTGTGCGACTGCTCCGCGGGGTGTTTCGACGAAACAGGCTGCCCCTCCGCGGATTTGTTGCGGCTCATGTGCTCGGCCGTTCGGAAGGACGCAGGGCCGTGCTGAAGGCCGGGATCAGCTTCGAGGCCGGTCGCGATTACTGGATCAATGCAATTGCTCTGGCGACTGTTGCCCGCAAGATTTCCTCCGGCAGCGCCGTTCAACCCGGTGTCCACTTCCTGTCGGATGCGGTCGAGCCGGTGAGCTTCATGGAGGAGCTGCAGAGGGCTGGACTGCACCAATCTGAAACCATGGAATTCTGCGACTGGGAGCAATTGGGTTGTAGGTACCGGTAAGCTGCTGACCAGCCGGGTCCGTTGCCAATCAGCGCCTGCGGCGCCTATTGCGGCTGAATGGGGTCTTCTTCGTTCCGGACGGCGGTTGCCCGAGCGACGCTCTTACAGACGGCGGCAGTTTCCCGAGAACCAGCTCGTACGACTGGCCAAGAAGACGCCTGATCTCGATGCGGGACAGCGCCGCCTCACTCTGCAGCGCGACCCACTTGGCACGAGCGAGGTAGGGCGCCGGGACGACGCCCGGACGCTCCACAAGCTCCGCGAAATTCTCGTCCGAGCACTTGAAGGAAAGGAACACCGGCGCGGGTTCCGTCGGCGCAACCGCGTACATCTTGCCGCCCACTTTGAAAACCAGATCGGAATGCCATTGCACCTGTTCCGTCGTGTGAGGCAGAGAGAGACAGTGTTGCCTGATCCATTCGATGTCCATAGGTCGCGGATTCTAGCACAGTCGGGTGTCAGGACTAGGAGACGTAGGGCCGTCCGTACGTCCGAATTATCCGCCTTTGCGTCCGCGCCGGCGCTCGGCTAATCTAACAGCCATGCAGGAAAGGAGGGACGACAATGGATCGGCGTGATGCTCTGGGCGTGATGGCGGCGGGATTGGTGGCGGCAAGCGCGGGCGCGACGGCAGCGCGCGGCCAGACCGCGGAATCCGGAATGACCTACAGGACGCTCGGCAAGACGGACGAGAAGGTTTCGGCTATCGGGCTGGGCGGATATCACATTGGCATCCAGTCCGACCCGCAGGAGAGCGTCCGCATTGTGCGCTTCGCAATCGACCAGGGCATCGCGTTCATGGACAACTGCTGGGACTATAACGGCGGCGAGAGCGAGAAGCGAATGGGCCGGGCTCTGCGCGACGGTTACCGCCAGAAAGTGTTCCTGATGACCAAATTCGACGGACGCACCAAGGCGGCGGCGGCGCAACAGATCGATGAGTCTCTATCGCGCCTGCAGACGGATCACATCGATCTGATTCAGTATCATGAAAACATCCGCCCGGAAGACCCCGATCGCTTCTTCGCTGCGGGCGGCGCGCTTGAAGCGCTCGTGGCGGCCAAGCAAGCGGGCAAGATCCGCTATATCGGGTTCACGGGCCACAAGGATCCGTTCATCCATCTGCGGATGCTCGATGAGGCGCAACAGCACCGGTTCCATTTCGACTCCTGCCAGATGCCGCTGAACGTGATGGACGCGCACTTCCGCAGCTTCGCGCATCAGGTGGTGCCGCGACTGGTGGCGGAAGGAATCGGCGTGCTCGGCATGAAACCCATGGGCTCCGGCGAAGTGCTGCGCGCCGGCGTGGTGACGCCGATCGAGTGCCTGCACTACGCCCTCAATCTACCGACTTCCGTAGTGATCAACGGATGTGACAACGTGGATCGCGTGAATCAGGCACTGGAGGCAGTTCGAAGCTTCAAGCCGATGAGCGACGCCCAAGTCTCAGCTTTGCTGGCCAAGACCCGGGACGCCGCCATGACAGGCCGTTATGAACCGTTTAAGACCACCAGCGATTTCGACGGCACCGCGGCCAATCCGCAATGGCTGGGTTAGATGCGCGGCAATCGCTCAGCCGAGGAACATCACGTGGACGTAGACTCCGAGGCGCACGTTGTACGCCAGGTACCAGCCCACGTGATCGGGATCTTCATAAATCACGATCTCGTCGCCGGTCCAATTCCAGCCGTCGCAGAAGGCGATGTCAGCGGCCGCGACGCTGAAATAGAACCCACCGAACCAGAACCGATTCGGACCGCCGCCGGCCAGCCGCCAGACGTGGCTGGGTCCAAAGCCACCGCGAAAATGCCCGTGCTCCCAAGGGTGATCGAGATGATAGGCGGGATCGTTCCGGCCCGTATCGTGTCCGACCCACACATCGCCGTGTGGTCCCGCGTCGACGTGCGGAGCGTTGGGGTGACCAGGCTGATCCTGAAAGTTGCGCGGCGTCGAGGCCGGATGCGCTTCGCGCGTCGGCGGCGGTCCGTGCTTCGGAATCGGCCGGGCCATCTGGCCATGGTCCTGCCCGCGGTCTCCGCGGTCCTGGGCAGCCATCGGAAGCGCGACCAGGGCCGATATCAGGCAGACCAGAGGCAGCGTCCAGTTCCACCATGCTTTGCGAGAAGTGTTCGACATGTTATCCTCCCTTTCTTTTGACTCTTGTCGCCGCGGCATGGTTTCATCGACTTTAACCGGGTCGATTCGCTTCTGCGGTTGGCACGCCCCGTGACATGAGTCACAGCCCGGATTCATAGCGCTCGCCGACACTGGATCAGGCGGAAGAACGCGGAGAGTCCGTCCGACAGTGGAGGCGGCGACATGTCAACCATGATCAATCATAATCCGCGTCATGTTCCGAGCGATCTCGAGATCGCGCAATCGGTCACGCCGCAAGACATCGATCACGTTGCGAGCGTAGCCGGCATTCTTCCGGATGAACTGGAGCTGTATGGCCGGAGCAAGGCGAAGGTCCATCTCTCCATCCGCGATCGCTTGAAAGATGCGCCCCGCGGCAAGTACGTCGTAGTCACCGCCATCACGCCCACTCCTCTCGGCGAAGGCAAGACAACCACGTCGGTGGGTCTCAGCCAGGCCTTGGGCGCCCATCTGGGCAAGCGCGTGTTCACCTGCCTGCGCCAGCCGAGCCAGGGCCCGACGTTTGGCATCAAAGGCGGCGCGGCCGGCGGCGGATACAGCCAGGTGATCCCGATGGAGGATCTGAACCTGCACCTCACAGGTGACCTGCATGCGATCACTGCCGCGAACAATTTGCTCGCTGCAGCCATCGACACGCGCGTCCTGCACGAGACCACCCAGCCTGACGACGCCTTGTTCGATCGCCTCTGCCCCGCCAAACCGAACGGCAGCCGTCGATTCTCCCCGGTCATGCTGCGGCGTCTCCGCAACCTCGGCATCAGCAAGCCGAATCCCAACGATCTGACGCCGGAGGAACGGCGGGCATTTGCGCGGCTCGACATCAATCCGCAAAGTATCGCCTGGCGCCGTGTGATCGATACCAACGACCGCATGCTGCGCCAGATCACCATCGGGCAGGGCGCGGAAGAGAAAGGCATGACGCGAGTCACCGGCTTCGACATCACGGTGGCCAGCGAGATCATGGCGGTTCTGGCGCTGACGACGAGCCTCGCCGACATGCGCGAGCGTCTGGGTCGCATGGTGATCGGCATGAGCCGTGGCGGGCAGCCCGTAACGGCGGACGATCTCGGCGTAGGCGGCGCGCTGGCGGTCATGATGAAGGACGCCATCATGCCAAACCTCATGCAGACGCTCGAACGTACGCCCGCCTTCATTCATGCCGGACCTTTCGCCAACATCGCGCACGGTAATTCGTCGATCGTCGCCGATCAGATCGCGTTGAAACTTGTGGGCGCTGACGGCTACGTGGTGACCGAAGCAGGATTCGGCGCCGACATCGGATTCGAGAAATTCTGTGACATCAAGTGCCGCTACAGCGGCCTCGAGCCGGACTGCGCCGTGCTTGTGGCCACCATTCGCGCTCTCAAGATGCACGGCGGAGGTCCCAAGGTCACGGCCGGGCAGCCGCTGCACGCGTCGTACACTTCCGAGAACCTGGAGTTGGTGGAAAAAGGCTGCGCCAATCTGGTGAAGATGATCGAAAATGTCCGCCTCTACGGGATTCCGGTCGTCGTGGCTGTGAA
The DNA here is from genome assembly GCA_030038235.1 of Terriglobia bacterium. Lineage (GTDB taxonomy): Bacteria > Acidobacteriota > Terriglobia > UBA7540 > UBA7540 > Gp13-AA77. Next base: position 27,492 of record JASHPE010000225.1, on the reverse strand, counting down.
CCGATTCAGTGCCGACACCGATGCCGAGGTCGATCTGGTCCGTAAGCTCGCGATCGGCGCGGGCGCGGACGCGAGCGAGGCGTCCGATCATTGGGCCGAGGGCGGCGCCGGAGCGGCGGACCTCGCCCGGGCGGTGGTCGCCGCGTGCGCAAAGCCCCACAACTTCCAGTTTCTTTATCCGCTCGATCTCAGCATCAAGGAGAAGATCGAGCTTATCGTCCGCAAGATTTACGGCGGCGCCGGCGTCGAGTATCTGCCGGAAGCTGAGGCGAAAATCGAACTCTACACGCGCTGCGGTTTCGACAAGCTACCCATGTGCATGGCTAAGACGCATCTGAGCCTCAGCCATGACCCCGCGCTGAAAGGCGCGCCCACCGGCTTCGTGGTGCCGGTTCGCGACGTGCGAGCCAGCGTAGGCGCAGGATTCCTTTATCCGCTGCTCGGCGCCATGAGCACTATGCCCGGATTGCCCACGCGTCCGGCGTACTATGACGTGGATCTCCACCCGGAAACGGGCGCGGTGGTCGGCCTTTCCTGAGGCTTTCCGGGACTGCCGACCGGGACTACCGTACTTCTCCTTGGAACTTGACCGCATCAGGTTTCTGACGTCGCACCGCCTTCCAAACTATCGAGCGCCTGCCGCAGATCGGCAATCAAGTCAGCGGTATCTTCGATGCCGGTCGAGTGGCGGATCAGAGCGTCAGGGATCCCGCTGGCGGCGCGTTCCTCGGGCGTGGATTCAACATGACTCGTCGTGGCCGGCGGACCGGCGACGGTTTCAACCGCGCCCAGGTTCGCTGCCAGATTTGCGTAGCAAAGCCGCGGCAGGAACCGCTTCACCGCCTCAAATCCGCCGTGCAGCGCGAAACTGAGCACGCCGCCAAAGCCGGTCATCTGGCGACAAGCGACGTCGTGATTCTCGTGCGTCGCGAGCCCCGGATAGAACACCTTCGCTACAGCCGGGTGTGATTCGAGGAACTGGGCGATCCGCAGCGCGCTTTCATTTTGCTGCCGCACGCGCAGATGAAGGGTCTTCATTCCCCGCAATAGAAGGTACGCGGACATCGGTTCGAGGCAGGCGCCATTGATTTCCCGGAAATGATAAATGCGGCTCACCAGATCTTTGCGTCCGCAGACCGCGCCGCCCAGCGCGTCGGCGTGACCGCCAAGAAACTTGGTCGCGCTGTGCACTACAAGATCGGCGCCTAGCTTCAGCGGCTGCTGATTGACGGGCGTGGCGAGTGTGTTGTCAACTACAACCAGCGAACCATGCGCGTGTGCCACCGCCGAGAGTCGCGCGATATCGACGATCTTCACCGTCGGGTTCGTCGGACTCTCGAGATAGAGCAGCTTGCAGCCTCGCGCGACAGCGGCTTCGATAGCCACATGATCCGTGGTGTCGCAAAGGCTTACTTCGATCTGGAAACGCGGCAGAAATTCAACGAAAAGCTTGTTGGTTCCGCCGTAGGTGTCTTTGATGGAGACCACGCGGTCTCCGGGAGACAAGAGGGTGAACAAGGTGTTGCTGACGGCCGCCATGCCGCTCGAAAAACCCGTCGCGGCCTCCGCGTCTTCCAGATCTCCAACCTTTTCTTCAAATGCGGCAACGGTGGGATTAGTGTTGCGGCTGTAGATGTGGCCCCTCCTCCTGCCTTGCGCGACATCGAGCCACTCCTCGACGGTCGCATAGCCGAACGAGACGCTGAGGGCTACGGAGACTTGCGTGGCGCCGGCCCAACGCTCGCCGCGCTCTCCCGACCAGACCGCCCGCGTCCCCAGTCCCACAGCGTCGTCGGCCTTTGGATTACGCCCGTTCATCGTCTGTGGCCCCGAACTAATGGTGCCCCAATCAGATGTAGGAGCGGCCCCCCGTGGCCGGCCAAGATGGCAGCCGCAAGGACTACGCTGTGATCGGGCGGCCACAGGGGGCCGCCCCTACATCTGATCGGGGACAGTAACGTTGGGCTGGCGCATTCAGGCGGGGCTGTATTGCGCGAACGACCGATGAGGCCGGCTGAACTTGAACGCGCCGAGTGCAACTGCCGGCCCCGGTCGTTCAACGCGTCGCCATTATACTGCATTTCCAACTCAGCAAATACACGCCGGCGAGGTATTGCCATGTTCGCAAATGCCCGTCGGACGCTGTCATTCTGTCCCATGCTGTCATTCTGAGCGAAGCGAAGAATCTCGTAGGTCCTTTCTTTGGCAAAGCGAGATCCTTAGCTTCGCTCAGAATGACAGCGTCGGAGCGTTTCCGCGATCAGGCGCTCGGCACCTGCGGTCTCTCGCCGCCGATGTAGCCTTCGCGCTCCAGGTGCAGGAACACTTCCTGCGCGGCCTCCTCCGGCGTCACGTCGCTCGTGTCGATCATAACGTCGGCGTCGGTGGGCGCCTCGTACGGATCGGAGACGCCGGTGAACTGCGGCAGAATTCCGGCCCGTGCCTTGGCGTAGAGTCCCTTACGGTCGCGGCCTTCGCAGGTCTCGAGCGGAGTGGCCAGATGCACCAGAATGAACCCGCCGAGCGGCTGGATCATCCCGCGCACCTCCTTGCGGATGTTATCGTAGGGCGCGATGGGTGCGCAGATGGCAATGCCGCCATTCTTGGTGATCTCCGAGGCCACGTAGCCGATGCGCCGGATGTTGATATCCCGATGCTCGCGCGAGAAGCCCAGCTCCGACGAGAGGTTCTTGCGGACGATGTCCCCGTCGAGCAGGGTCACCGGCCGGCCGCCCATCTCCAGGAACTTGGTGCGCAGCACGTTGGCAATCGTCGACTTGCCGGAGCCTGAAAGTCCGGTGAAAAACACCGTGAATCCCTGCTCCTGCCGAGGGGGATAGCTGCGCCGCAGCTCGCGTGCTACTTCGGGGTAGGTGAACCACGACGGAATCTCGCGGCCTGCGTTGAGACGATTGCGCAGCTCGGTGCCTGAGATGTTCAGCACGCGCGCGCCCGCCGGAACCTCGTTCTCTGGGACGTAGCAATCTTGGTCCTCGAGATAGAGCATCATCTGGAACGGCACCATGGTTACGCCGAGTTCTTTTTCATGCTGTCGCAGCAACTCCTGCGCATCGTAAGGACCGTAAAACGGCTTGCCGTCGGTATCGTTTCCCGGACCGGCGTGGTCGCGTCCCACAATCAGATGGCTGCAGCCGTGATTCTTGCGGATGATGGCGTGCCAAAGCGCCTCGCGCGGGCCACCCATGCGCATCGCCAGCGGCAGCAGCGCGAGCTTGGCGGTATCGCGCGGATACTTGGGCAGCAATTCCTGATAGCAGCGCACACGGACGTAGTATTCCACGTCGCCGGGCTTGGTCATGCCGACCGATGGATTGATGAGCAGGTTGGCTTCCACCTGTTTGGCCGCGCGCAGCGTCAGTTCCACGTGCGCGCGATGCATCGGGTTGCGCGTCTGGAAGGCCACAATGCGGCGCCACCCGAGGCGCACGAACTCGGCACGCAATTCGGCAGGCGTCAGGCGCAGCGCGCGGAAATCGTAATGAGCGGGAAGCTGCATGCCTTCCACGTGGCCGCCAAGGTAGACGGGATGCGATTTGTTGATTACCTGGTCCGCGCCCGGATGAGCCTTGCTGGTCGACTTGAAAACCGCGTCCGCTTCGGCCGTGCGATCGGGCGACCAGATGTCCTCCACGTGCAGAGCCGCCAGCATCACGCCTTCGGCATCCCTAAGAGCGACCGTGCTGCCGGGTTTCAGGTTTTTCGCGAACTCCTCCTTGACGTCCAGGGTGATGGGAATCGGCCACAGCGTTCCGTCCGCCACCCGCATGTTGTCGCGGACGCCTTCATAATCGGAGCGCGTCAGGAACCCGCGCAACGGTGAAAATCCGCCGTTCAGTAGCAACTCGACGTCGCAAAGCTGGCGCGGCGTCAGGTCCCACGACGGCCAATCGCGCGATTCCGCGTGCATCTCGCGCGCACGCTCCGGCGCCGCCATCAGATTCACCAGCACACCGCCGTGCGGCGCATTCAAGTGGTCAGCCATAACAGAAACGGTCCTCCAAGTTGGATTTAGGGGTCAGGGGTCAAGCCAGGGATCAGGGGTTAGGGGCTAGGGGCTAGGGGTCGGCAACTCAATTTCAGCCAAATACCCAGTTCGTTGTGGTCCCTCGCTTGCTCTCGCCCGGTATTGTAGTCGCTCACGTCGCCTTGCCCGGTGTTGAATTTCACTTCGTCTTGCCACAACCGAGTTCCCGATCCCTAGCCCCTAGCCCCTGAACCCTAATCCCTGACTCCTGATCCCTGACCTTGACTCAAGCAGCAGGTCGATTTCCTGTCGCAGATTCGGCCCGCCCGCAATCAGGCCGGTCATGAGCGGCGAAGGATTATTGAAGGTCGGGGGCTCGCCTTCGAGGCGCCGGACGAAGCCGCCCGCCCCGAGCACCAGGGCCGTGCCGGCGGCCACGTCCCACTCGTTCTTCGGAACCAGGGTCCAGGTGGCATCCGCCTTCCCGGCAGCGACTAGCCCCAACTTATAGGCTACAGATCCGATATTCCTCACCGTGAAGGACAGGCCCTCAAAGCGTTTCCACTCGCCGCGCCTAGCCTCGCTGCGGCTGCCGAGCACCAGGGCGCCGTTCAGTGTGGTTCGCTGGCTCGGGTGCGCGGCGTCGCCGTTATATGTCACGCCGGTCTCGAGCGACCCGACGATCTTCTCGGCAGTCACAGGATTAAAGATGCCGCCCGCGACCGCCTTCCCGCGCTCGACGTATCCGATCGAAATGCACCACTCAGGAATGCCCTGCACAAACTCACGCGTGCCGTCGAGCGGGTCCACCACCCAGACGCGCTCGCGCCCGAGGCGCTCGGGATCGTCCACGCTCTCTTCCGAGAGCCAGCCCTCGCCGTCGCGCACCAGGATCTCGCGTAGCACGCGATTGGCGGCGTGGTCGGCGGCGGTAACCGGATCGTCGCCGGACTTGAATTGGACCTGTGTTTTGCCGGGAATAAACTGGGATACCGCTTCGGCGGCCGCGTCGAGAGCCTGCTCAATGCGTCGTACTACATCAACTCCTGTCGTCGTGCCAGTCACCAAGCTACTCCTCACCCGTAAGGGGTTCTTGTGTATCACGCGCGTTGGGAATCGGAAGATTCCGGGGTCGCTCGCGAGGACGGGAGCTTTAGGGCTCCAGCGGATTAAGAATTTTACCGCAGAGCGCCCTCAGAGGGCAACACAGACGCGTTTATTACACAGACAAACAACCTGGAGTGCTGTAGCGTAGGCAGGCGCAATACACGCATGCGTCTCCGCTCCGAGATTCAAGCTCTCAACTGGCCCGACCATCCGCTTACCCGGTCCAAGCGTCATTGGTGTCTCATCGTAAGTATTTCAGTTTGTCAGTGCGTCAGTTTGTCGGTACGTAAGACTAAGAACCGAAGACCTGACAAACTGAAATAGTGACGCGCTCATGCACTGACATATACTTCCCCAGCTCCCAACCCCGCCACTCTCTCCGCACTCGCAGAAGCTCGAATTATGAATCGAAAACCCTCGCTTTTTCGCGTTCGGCTCCGAGATTACCAAGGTCGCCTATGGCTGGCAACGTCGCGTAGACGCGGACGCGTTGCAAGGCGTCATAATGAGGTGTATGGTACGGGTGTCGTGGAATCGGCCGGCTCTGTGCAGGCAATGAGGCTGTAAGTTGCCGCGAACGCAGGGCGGGTTCACAATTGAAGTTTCGGAGGCTGGCATATGGCAACGGCGATGAGAGGGCGCCTCACGACTCCGCTGGTACGAGATAATGGCGAGCTGCGTCCCGCCACTTGGGACGAAGCGTTGGACTGTGCTGCCATCGGGTTTCGCCGCGTCAAGGAGAATCATGGACCTCAGGCGTTCGGGATGTTCAGTTGCTCGAAGACCACCAACGAGTTGAACTTCCTGGCGCAGAAGTTTGCCCGCGCGGTGATGGGCAGCAACAACATCGACAGTTGCAATCGCACTTGACACGCCCCGAGCGTCGCCGGTCTGGCGGCGGTTTTCGGAGCGGGCGGGGGCACCAGCTCGTATCGCGAAATTGAAGAGACCGATCTCATCATTCTGTGGGGATCGAACGCGCGCGAAACTCATCCCATCTTTTTCCATCATCTCTTGAAAGGTGTCCACCGCGGCGCAAAGCTCTACGTGATCGATCCCCGGCGCACCAGTTCGGCGCGCTGGGCGGATGTGTGGCTGGGTCTTGACGTGGGTAGTGACATCGCTCTCGCGAACGCCGTGGGCCGGGAGATTATCGCCGCCGGCATCGACAATCGGCACTTCATCGATAATGCCACCTCGGGCTTTGAGGCTTACCGGGAATCCGTGGAGCCCTACACGCTCGAGCACGCGGAGAGCATCACCGGTGTGCCTGCGTCTCTTATCCAGGATCTCGCGCATGCCTACGCGCGCGCCGACCGGGCGCAACTCTGTTGGACCCTCGGCATCACGGAGCATCACAACGCGGTCGACAACGTCTTCGCGCTGATCAATCTTGCGCTCCTGACGGGTCACGTGGGCCGCTATGGCTCCGGCGTGAATCCGTTGCGCGGCCAGAACAACGTCCAGGGCGGCGGCGACATGGGCGCGCTGCCGGATCGGCTGCCGGGCTTTCAGCACGTCGAGAACGACGACCTGCGCGCGAAGTTCGACCGCGCCTGGGGCGTGAAAGTTCCACCCCAACGCGGCTGGCATCTGAGCGGCATGTTCCACGCCATGGAGGAAGGCCAACTGCGCGGACTTTACGTGATCGGGGAGAATCCGCTGCACTCGGAAGCGGATCAGAACCGCAGCGAGCGCCTGCTGAAAGGCCTCGACTGCCTTGTGGTGCAGGATGTTTTGCTGACGCCCACGGCGGAGATTGCCGGCGTGGTGCTGCCCGCCGCCTCGGGGTGGTGCGAGACCGAGGGTACCGTAACCAGCAGCGAGCGTCGCGTGCAGCGCGTGCGGAAGGCGTTGGATCCGCCGGCCGGCGCCCGAGACGACATGGAGATCATCTGCGAACTCGCGCGACGCATAGGGCAGGATTGGGGCCGGCCGAGCGCGGAGGACGTCTGGAACGAAGTTCGAAGGCTGAGCCCCATGCACGCCGGCATGAGCTATGCGCGACTGGAGGCTCTCGGCGGTATCCAGTGGCCTTGCTACGACGAATCGCATCCCGGCGAGATGTTCCTCCACGGACGTCTCTGGCAGGAGCCGATCGTCGGATCGAAGGCGCAATTCAGCGTCGTGGAGTTTGAGCCGCCGGTCGATGCGCTGGATGAAGATTTCCCGCTGCGGCTCACCACCGGACGTCATCTGGAGTCTTTCAACACCGGGGTCCAGACGTCCGGGTACTCGTCGCCGTTGCGCGCACCGGAGATGCTGGCGCTTTCCCCCGAGGACGTCGAACGTTACAGCGTGAGTGATGGCGAGCGCGTTCGCATCAGGTCGCGGCGCGGTTCGGCCGAGGCGCCGGTACATATGGATGATACGCTGCGGCCGGGCCTGGCGTTCTTGAGCATTCACTTCCCCGATCAGGTGGCGACGAATCTGCTTACAATCGACGCCACCGATCCGAAATCCGGCACGGCGGAGTTCAAAGCCACCGCCATTCGCATCGAGAAGCTACGCCCTTCCGATGCCGAGGCTAGTGAGATTCAACAGGCGCAGCCGGAATCGCTCGCGGGCGTTTCCGCGCCCTGAGGGTGAAGCGATCTGGACGAGGGTGGTGTCCTAATCTCCGACGCACGGGCGGCCCTTGTGGCCGCCCTGTCGGCGCATCACTTGAGCGTGCCATGAGCTGGGCGGCCACAAGGGCCGCCCTTACGTCGTAGGTTATGGCATTACCCGGACGAGGACTTGGTGGACACTCATTTTACCTCCGGCAGTGCGACTCACGAAGAGAAGCAAGCCGTCGATTCCGTTTTCGGAGAGCCTGCGTCCGTAAGCAGAAACGGCTCGCGACGAGCGGACCGCAACGGTCATGCTGCCCCGGGCAACGACGGGGCAGGAGCACAGCGCCATCTGCTGCTGCCCGTACTGCACGCGATCCATGCGCGGATGGGATGGATCACGCCCGCCGCGCTCAACTATGCCTGCGAAAGACTGGACATTGCCCCCGCTGAGGCCTACGGGGTCGCGAGCTTTTACGGGCTCTTTTCGGTAGCGCCTCGTCCTCCTCGCGTGCTGCACGTCTGTGATGACATCGCCTGCCTGACGCAGGACGCGGAGGAGCTCTGCGGCAAGCTGGAGCGCACGCTGGGCCCTGCGGGATCGCCTGCCCTCGAGGGCAAAGCGACCTGGTACCGCAGCCCATGTCTCGGCATGTGCGAACGGGCGCCGGCAGCGCTGATGTCGGTTGCCGGTGAACGTCCTTGCGAGAGGGTGTTTGCGCCCGCCACTGCAGGGATACTCGCGGAAGCTCTCGCGTCAGGCGACGGTAACGCGGTGTCAGAGCCGGATCGATTTGATGCCGCCGTCTCCGTGCCTCAGACCCGCGCAGGCGAGTCCTCAGGGTTGAGGTTGCTGCGGCGCATCGGACGTGCGGACGCGGAGAGCATCGATGACTATCGTGCGCACGGCGGCTACGAGGCGTTGCGGCGCGCCCTGACTCTAGGCAGAGCCTGGGTCGTCCGCGAGTTGGCGGCCTCGAGGCTGGTGGGACGCGGCGGCGCCGCCTTTCCCATGGCGCGCAAGTGGGATCCGGCCAACCAGCCGCAGTACCTGGTGTGCAACGCCGACGAGTCTGAGCCGGGCACTTTCAAAGACCGGGTGGTCATGGAAGGCGACCCGTTCTCCGTGATCGAAGCCATGACGATCGCCGGTTACACCACCGGCTGCGAGAAGGGTTATCTCTATCTGCGAGGCGAGTATCCCCTGGCGGGAGAGCGGCTGGCGCACGCAATCGCGGAGGCACGATTGCGCGGGTTCCTCGGCAACAACATAATGGGCAGGGGTGTGCGCTTCGACATCGAGATTCGGCGCGGCGCAGGCGCCTACATCTGCGGTGAGGAGACCGCACTCTTTAATTCCATCGAGGGATTCCGCGGCGAGCCTCGCAACAAGCCGCCGTTTCCAACGCAGGCTGGGCTCTTCGGAAAACCGACGGTCGTCAACAACGTCGAGACGCTCATCAACGTGCTCCTGATTGTGCGCGAGGGCGGAGAGCGATTTGCCTCCATCGGCACCCAGGGGTCTACGGGTCCGAAGCTCTTTTGCCTCTCCGGTCATGTCGCGCGGCGGGGTGTCTATGAAGTAGAGTTCGGCGCTACGGCACAGGAACTCATCGAACTGGCGGGCGGCGTTGCAGGCAGCGGACGTCTGCAGGCGGTGCTGTTGGGCGGCGCGGCCGGCGCATTTATTTCGCCCGCTGAGCTCGACACGCCGCTGACCTTTGAGGGCACGCGCTCGATTGGCGCATCGCTCGGATCCGCCGTCGTAATGCTGTTCGACGATACCGTCGATCTGCGCAAGATCCTGCTGCGGATCGCCGCTTTTTTCCGCGACGAATCGTGCGGACAATGCGTGCCGTGCCGCGTGGGAACTGTACGCCAGGAAGAATTGCTGCATCGGCTCGCCCGCGGACGTCCGCTGGGCTCGGTGAGCACCGAGATCGGCCTGCTGAAGGAGATTGGGCAGGCGATGCGTGACGCCTCCATCTGCGGCTTGGGGCAGACGGCTTCGAGCGCCGTCGAATCAGCCCTGCGCCGTTGGCCGCTGTTCGAGAATTCGTCATCTGAACCGGAACGCGGAGCGCGACATGAGTGAACGTGCAGCGAGAGCCACACCGCCGCTTCCGCCGCAACCCTCGGCGCCCATCAACCCGACGCCGCGCGGCCCCGTACCGATGGCGCCAACGGTTTCGGCCGTGCGGCAGGTGCATCTGACCATCGACGGCCGGGCAGTCTCGGTACCCGAAGGCGCCACGCTGCTCGAAGCCGCGCGCGAAACCGGCGTCTCGCAGTGTTCCGCCGAAATCCCCACGCTGTGCTTCCTGGAGAGTCTCACGCCGGTGAATGTGTGCCGGATTTGCGTGGTGGACCTGGAAGGCACGCGGGCGCTCGTGCCGGCATGCTCGCGCAAAGCCGAAGAAGGCATGGTGGTGAAGACGGACTCGGAGCGCGTCCGTCTCAGCCGCCGGCTCGTGCTCGAGTTCCTGGCATCCTCAGTCGATGTCTCAACGTCACCCCAGATTCTGGACTACCTCGAACAATACGACGCGCATCCCGATCGATTCGGACCGCCGCAGGCGCCGTCCGCCACACGGGACGAATCACGCGCGGGCTACCATACCACCGGTACCTATGGCAGGCAGGATGCCTGCACCACAAGCTCATTGGATGCCGGCAACACAAGCGCATTGGCGGCGACGGTTGCGCAACCCGTCAAGTCCGACAACGAACTCTACGTGCGCGACTACGGGAAGTGCATTCTGTGCTACAAATGCGTGGAAGCCTGCGGAATCGACGCCCAGAACACCTTCGCCATCGCCGTGGCGGGCCGCGGCTTTGACGCGCGCATCTCCACGGAGTACGCCGTACCACTTCCCGAGTCGGCGTGCGTCTACTGCGGAGACTGCATCGGCGTGTGCCCCACGGGCGCGTTGATGTTCGTGAGTGAGTTTGAGATGCGGCGCGCCGGCACGTGGGACGAATCGCGGCAAACCTCGACCGACACCATCTGCCCGTATTGCGGCGTAGGATGCACGTTGACTCTCCATGTGCAGGATCGGAGGATCGTCAAGGTCGGTTCACCGATCACGAATGGCGTGACGCGCGGTAACCTGTGCATCAAGGGGCGCTTTGGCTGGCAATACGTGCAGATTCAGGGTCATCGGATTCAAAATTCAAGATTCAAGATGGAGGATTCAAGGACGGAGGATCCCGAAGGTTCAAGTGAGTCGAGAGGAGATGAATGTGCGTCAAGTAAATCGAGGAATCGATGAAATATGCGTTCAAGTGAATCGAGGCTGAGATGAAATATGAGCGGTTCGAGCAATTGCCTGTCTGGCAGGCCGCGATTGATTTGGCAGCAGCCGTGTATGCCATGACCGAGACGCCCCCATTTCGGAGGCGGTATTCACTGAGAGACCAGATCGAGCGCGCGGCCGTATCCGTGTCCAACAACATTGCGAAGGGATTTGAACGCGGAACGAAGCAGGAGCTTCTCACCTTTCTGTACATCGCGCGCGGCTTTGCAGGCGAAGTGCGATCGATGCTGTGCCTGCTGCAGAAAATTCCGCTCTTCGCTGATCCTGAATCTGGCATCGATCTTGAATCTTGCATCTTGAATCTGAATCAAAGGCCGAGAGCATTTCGAAGCAGCTCGGCGCATGGTTCGGACAGTGCGCGATTCGGATCTGAAGGGCGAGCGCTAGGTCAGCGAGAAGACCCGCCGGGCGCACCAGGCTGCCCGCGAGCGACATGAGTTCCTGGAGGAGTTGCAGCAGATTCGAGAGAAGTCGAGAAAAGTGGTGCAATTCGGAGCATAAACAGCGTGGCCGCTTCTCACGGGTCTTGAGTTTTGAGTTCTGAACCGGCCGATGGTCTTGAATCTTGAATTCTAAACCGGTTGGTCGAACTTTAGGATCAAGATGTCTGCGAAGGACGATCAACCCCGGTTTCGGCGTCACCGTGGCGGGGTTGGCCTGACAGCCCGTCCGGTCTCGAGACGGGAAAAAAAACACCGAACACAGCCGGCGACATGGCAAAACGATGTCGCCATCCCCTCACGGACCCCACGGACGAAAGGGTGATCGTCGTCACTGTCCCGGCACGCGCTCCGACGGTACGCTGATGACGGTGTATGGCACGGGACGCTCCGACGAGCCCCGATATTGCCTGGAGCACATTTTGGCAACGATTGAAGCCGTCGAATCCGTATTGGCGACCCGATTTCGAGGCCTTGCGCGATTGGTGGGCAACACTCCGCTGCTGGCCATCGAGTTCAACTACCGTGGACAGCCCCGCGTGATCTATGCCAAGTCCGAACAGTTCAACCTGACGGGCAGTATCAAGGACCGGATGGCGCTTTATATTTTGGAGCAAGCGTACGCCGACGGAAGCATCCTGCCCGGCGATACGATCGCGGAAGCGACCAGCGGCAACACCGGCATAAGTTTCGCGGCATTAGGCCGAGCGCTTGGGCACCCTGTGACCATTTTCATGCCCGACTGGATGAGCCGCGAACGCGTGGATCTCATCCATAGCCTGGGAGCAAGCATTGTGCCCGTGGCGCGCGACGAAGGAGGGTTCCTCGGCAGCATCGACAAGGCCGAAGAGATGGCGGCCGGACAGGCTCATGTATTCCTGCCGCACCAGTTCTCAAACCGGGCGAATGTCAAGGCACATGAGAAGAACACCGGACCCGAGATCTGGTCGCAGTTGCAGTCCAGGTCACTCGTTCCCGATGCGTTTGTGGCTGGAGTCGGGACTGGTGGAACGATCATGGGCGTGGGCCGCTGCCTCCGTTCACAACGGGCCTCCGTACGGGTTCACCCCTTGCAGCCGGCGGAGTCACCGACGCTTTCGGCGGGACACAAGGTGGGCCGGCATCGCATCCAGGGCATCTCGGACGAGTTTATCCCTGCAATCCTTGATCTCGCCGAGCTTGATCCGGTAATCAGCGTTCACGACGGCGACGCCATTCTGATGGCGCAGAGACTGGCGGGGCAGTTGGGAATCGGCGTGGGCATCTCCTCCGGAGCCAATTTCCTCGGCGCTCTCCAGGTACAGAACGATCTCGGCGAAGAGAGCGTGGTGGTCACCGTTTTCCCGGACAGCAACAAGAAGTATCTCAGCACCGACTTGCTGCGGGAGGAGCCGCTGCGTGATGGCTACCTCGCGCCCCAGGTCGAGGTGACCGCTTTCCACACTTTCAGGCGCGTCTGCGAAGCATGCCTTTGATGGCGAAAATAAGTGATCTATCCGTTTGTCTTTGGCTCCCCAGTTGTTCAGACCCCGGCTTCCGCGAAAATGACGTGGTGTCGCTCGCAGGATTCCGCGCATGACGGTTTTTAGGACTCTTCTGCGCAATGCATAGTGAACACGTAGATCCGGACGTATTGCCGGAAGCCCTCGCAAGTTGCGGCAGAAGGGAGCGTCACCGCGGGACGCGAGGGCCGTTTCCGAATCTTGGCGGCGGCAGTCTCAGATACAAACGCAGCTAGTGACAAACTTGAGACTTGTGCGGCGGAACGGAATGCGATTGTATGGACGCGCCGTTTTGAGAACTGGGGAGCCACGTGTAACTCGTATCCGAATATGAGCGGTAGTTTAGTGCAGCTCTTGCACAGGCTGAGGGTGTAATCGGCCATCCAGGCAAGACGAGCTCTTAAGGGAGGACTCCGATGGCGTCGACGCATTTCCTTAAACAAGTGGTGCGGATGGCGATGCGACATGCCGCGTTGTTTGTTGTGCTGTGCTCGGTCGCGGGTTTGACTTTCGGCCAAGCGGCCAGGCGACCCAATTCCAAGAGTGCCGCGGCGCTCGGGACTGCTGCCAGCCCAGGACCGGCATATGGATGGCTGTTGGATCTTCCCTCGCCCGCGTTGCTGCGAGGCCGAGGACGGGTGCTCGTAAACTCCGGTCGTCTCGGTGTCATCGACGCCCGATCGGGATCACTCTCTGTTACCGCCGGCTTTCGATCAGGCTCCTATTCCGCCAACACCCGCACTCCAGACAACAGCGATACCTTCACCAACGGCGCCGGCACGGGTCTTTGGAGTAATGAAAGCAACTGGTCTGCGGGAGAGCCCGGCGGCACCAGTTGCGCGGCGCCTTGCGACGTGCTGATCACCGGAACGGGAACAGCCGCTTCCGTCACGGAAGATGTGTCCGCCACCATCAACAACCTGACTTTGGACTCCGGCAATGGCTGGAATCTGAACAACAACGAAGATCTGACCATTGACGGCTCCACGATCAGCAACGCCGGCAAGATGACTATGAACTCCAGCGGAAATTACACGGAGCTGATTATCGGAAGCTCTGCGGTCACTTTGAGCGGCGGCGGCACACTTACAATGGGTAACAGTGCCTACAACTATATCTTTGGCGGCGCGCTGACGAATCAGGAGACGATCCAGGGATCGGGGAACATCGGCAACAACGAGATGACGCTGATGAATTCCGGGACGATTGACGCCAATCAGGCGACTCCCCTCACCATCCAGGCGAACGGCGGCGTGACGAACAGCGGCACGATGGAAGCGAACGGCGGAATCCTGATCTTTAGCGGCGAGACCACCACCAATACCGGAACGATTTCGGCCAACAACGGTACAGTGCAGTTGAGCAGTGCGACCATCAACGGCGGGACCGTGACCCTGACCGGCGCTTCGGCGCTTCAGCTCTACTACGGCACAGTGCAGAGTGGCACCATCAACAACAGCGCCACGGGCGTGATCGAGTCCCTGAGCAACAGCACCAACACGCTGGGCGGGACGATCAGCAATCCCGCAGGCGGCGTGGTCCAGATTGACAACAATTCCACGCTGAATCTGTTGAGCGGCACTTACTCCAGCCTGGGCACGGTCGAGCTGAACTCGACCGGCAACAACGTGATTCTGCAGGTCGACGGTTCCGCCGTCACGCTGACCGGCGGCAGCGTGACCATGACCAACTACCCGTATAACTACATTGAGGGGGCCGCCACGGGAGATACGCTGACCAACCAGGAAACGATCTCGGGTTCGGGCAACATCGGCAGCAACCAGATGACGCTGGTGAACTCGGGCACCATCAATGCCAGCGGCTCGGCCGGCCTGGTGATCGAGGCGAACGGCGGGACCACCAATACCGGGACCATCGAGGCCACCGGCGGCCTACTAACCTTTCTCGGGAACACCATCACCAATACCGGCGGCACGATCTCGGCCAGCGGTGGCGGTCTCTTAGTGGACGGCGCGACCGTGACCGGCGGCACGGTCGAGTTGAGTGGATCGTCGAATCTCGGTCTCTTTAACGGCACAGTAGAGAACGGAACCATCACCAATACGGGCACCGGTTTCATCGAGTCGGAGAGCAATAGCACGAATACGTTGGGCGGCACGATCACGAACCCCTCCAGCGGAGTGATTCAGATCGACAACAATTCCACCCTGAACTTGCTGAGCGGGACCTACTCGACCCTGGGCACGGTGAAGCTGAATTCCGCCGGCAACAACTCCATTCTGCTCGTGGACGGTGCCGACGTTACGCTCAGCAGCGGCAGCGTGACCATGACGAACCACCCTTACAACTACATTTACGGGGCCTCCGGCGGAGACACGCTGACCAATGAGGAGACGATCTCGGGTTCGGGCAACATTGGCAACGGCCAGATGACGCTGGTGAACTCGGGCACCATCAATGGTAACGGCTCGTCCGGCTTGACGATCCAGACCAGCGGGGGGACCACCAATACCGGGACCATTGAGGCCACGGGCGGCCAGCTAACATTTCTCGGGAACACCATCACCAATACCGGCGGCACGATCTCGGCCAGCGGTGGCGGCAATCTTTTAGTGGATGGCGCCACGGTGACCGGCGGCACCGTCACATTGAGCGGGTCTTCGAATCTCTATCTTTACAACGGCACAGTAGAGAACGGAACCATCACCAACACCGGTACCGGGTTCATCGAGTCGGACAGCAACAGCACCAATACTCTGGGCGGCACGATCACGAACCCCTCTAGCGGAGTGATTCAGATCGACAACAATTCCACCCTGAACTTGCTGAGCGGGACCTACTCGACCCTGGGCACGGTGAAGCTGAATTCCAGCGGCAACAACTCCATTCTGATCGTGGACGGTGCCAACGTTACCCTCAGCGGCGGCAGCGTGACCATGACGAACTTCCCGTACAACTATATTTACGGGGCCGCTGGCGGAGACACGCTGACCAACGAGGAGACGATCTCGGGTTCGGGCAACATTGGCAACGGCCAGATGACGCTGGTGAACTCGGGCACCATCAATGGTAACGGCTCGTCCGGCTTGACGATCCAGACCAGCGGGGGGACCACCAATACCGGGACCATCGAGGCCACAAACGGTGCACTACTGACCTTTCTTGGAAACACCGTCACCAATACTGGCGGCACTATCTCGACCAGCGGTGGGGGCAACATTTTCGTGAACGGGGCAACCGTCAACGGTGGGACAATGACCCTGACGGGGTCGTCTGCACTATATCTCTACAACGGCACAGTTCAGAGCGGCACCTTGACTGGCAGTTCGACGGGGCTCATCGAGTCCGAGAGCAACTCGACCAACACGCTGGGAGGCACAATCACCAACCCCGCCGGAGGTTTGATCCAAGTCGACAATAATTCGACTCTAAATCTGGCCAGCGCCACCCTCGCCAACTCGGGGAATATTGCCGTGAACTCGACAGGAAACAACACCGTCCTGAATATCAATGCTTCCGCATTCACGCTGTCGAGCGGCGGCACGGTGACCCTATCAGATAGCGCCTACAACTACATTACGGCGTCATCCAGCTCCGACATTCTTACGAATCAGGGCACCATCCAGGGATCGGGGAACATCGGCAACGGCGGAATGGGGCTGGTCAACTCCGGCACCATCATCTCCGATCACAACATTCCGCTGATCATCGACACCAGCAGCAGCGGATTCAATAACGCGGGCACCCTCACCATCAACACCGGGGGCGTTCTGGAGATTACAACCAATACGAACTTCGAGAACTTCTCGGGCACCACGCTCGCGGGCGGGACCTACAATGTTTCCGGCACTTTCGAATTTGGCGGCAGCGGAACGAGCCTCGTGACCAACGCTGCCAACATCACAATGACGGGCCCGAGCGCCCAGATCATCGACTCGGCGAATCAGAACGTACTCGCCGGTTTCGCCACCAACGCCACCGGGGCCAGCTTCTCCCTGGCCGGTGGGGCGAATTTCACCACCGCGGGCAACTTCACCAATAACGGCACGTTAACGGTCGGAGCCGGAAGCGCGTTCGATGTCAACGGCAGCCTCACGAACCAATCAGGCACCACGTTGAGCGGCGGAACCTACAACGTTACCGGAACCCTGGAGTACAACGGGGCCGATATCGTAACCAACTCCGCCAATATCACTTTGACGGGCACCGGCGAAATCGAGAACCAGAGCGGTGCCAACGCCCTCGCCGCGTTGGCGACCATTTCGGCCGGCGACAGCCTGACCCTCAACGGCGCCGCCACCCTGACCACGACGGCCAACTTCACCAATGACGGCACCCTGACCGTGGGGAGTAGCACCAGCACGTTCGATGTGAACGGAAACCTGCTGAACATCAGCGGAACCACCCTCACGGGCGGCACATACAATCTGACAGGCCTGTTGAAGGCCAACAACGCCAGCGGCATCACCACCAACACCGCCAACATTACCCTGACGGGCACGAGCGCTGGCATCGAGAACCAGAGCGGCGCGAACGCGCTGACCAGCCTGGCCACCAATTCCGCGAGTTCGAGCTTCACCATCACCGGCGGGGCGAATTTCACTACCGCCGCGGGATTCACGAACAGTGGCGCGCTCACCCTCGGCAGCGGCAGCACGTTCACCTCGAAGGGAAACTATACGTCGACCGGCACCACGACGATTCAGTCCAGTGGGGTGTTCAGTGGGTCAGCAACGGTCTCAGGCGCTGGCACGTTCACCAACGGTGGGACGCTCGAAGCCACGAGCGGCAAGACGATGACGCTGGAGAGCTCCGTCGCCAACACCGGCGGCACCATTCTCGCCTCGGGAACCGGCACTGAGGTCTTGCTGGACGCCGGTACCATCAGCGGCGGAACGCTCACCAGCAAGTCGGGCGGCGTGATCGTGGGCGAAAACAGCGCCACGCTGAATGGATCGACCGGCGCGGTCACAGTCTCCAGCGGCAGCACGCTGCAGGTGAATAATGCTCAGACCCTGAAAGCTAAGGGAACGGTCACAAACAATGGCGCCATGAGCCTGAATTCGAGCGGGACCGCTACGACCCTGCAAATCACGGCCAATACGACGCTGAACGGGACAGGGACTCTGACCCTTTCGAATAACGCGGACAACATCATCGACGGATCGACATCGACGTTCATATTGACCAATGCCGGCACCATCCAAGGTTCCGGCAGCCTCGGCAACGCAGCCATGGGACTGGTGAACAGCGGAACCATCAACGCCAATCAGAGCGTTGCACTCATCATCAGCACGAGCAGCAGCGCGTTCAACAACACGGGTACCCTCAACGTGAGTTCAGGCGATACGTTGACCATCGATGGCACCTTCAAGAACTTCAGCTCGGGAACGCTGACGGGCGGCACGTACAACGTGACGGGGACTCTGGATCTTCCGAGCGGAGAGAACATCACCACCAACGCCGCCAACATCACGTTGACCGGCGCCACGGCTGAGATCGTGAACCCGGCCGGCAGCGGCAGCAACGCCCTGGGTACTTTGGCCAGCAACGCCTCCGCCGGGAAATTCACGGTGACGGGTGGCCAGGCGCTGTCCGACAGCGCGTCGGCCTTCTCCAACGCCGGAACCCTGACCGCGGCTGCATCCAGCCAGTTCAACCTCACGGGCGCCAGTGCCACCTATACTCAGACCGCCGGTACAACCACGGTCGATGGTACGCTGACGGCGCCGGGCGGCATCACGATTTCCGGCGGCTCGGTGTTCGGCAACGGCGGGACTCTCAGCGCCAACACAACGAACGGCGGGACATTCAATATAGGCGACACGACCTCAACGTCTGGCATGGAAAGCATCACGGGCTCTTACACGCAGAGCTCGACGGGCGCACTGGCTATCGATATCGGGGGAACGACGGCGGGCACCCAGTACAGCCAGTTGAACGTAAGCGGCACCGCCAGCCTGAACGGGATACTGAATCTGGCGCTGATCGATAGCTTCGTCCCCACGCTGAGCGACACGTTTGACATCCTGAACGCCAGCTCGGTGACCGGGACGTTCGCCACCGTGAACGGTGCGGAGATCAACAGCAGCGAGCACTTCGGGGTGGTCTACAACTCGACGAATGTCACGCTGGACGTATTGTCGGGACCAGGCGGGACGCCTTCTTGGGGCGGCGGTCAACTGGCAAGCAACGGGCTGGGCGTCGGCAACGGCGGGGCGGGATCTCCGACGAGCGGGACGCCGGAGCCGGGCAGCCTGGTGTTGCTGGGTAGCGGTCTCCTCGCCCTCGCGTCCTATGCGCGACGAAGGAGTGGAAAGAGTCGAAGCTCGTAAGTCTCTGATTCTACTCATCATCGTTTCCGAAAGCGCCCGAAAAACAGGAAAAGGGAGCCAGAAGCCCGGGTTTGCTCCCCTTTCCAACATGTTTTCCGCAAGCTAACCTACGGATTGCAAGCGTCAAAGTAAGTATTCTCACTTCTCTGCTTTCGCCCACTTTCCCACCCACCGACTATCCCTCGTATCCGGTGCACGTCTTGTTAATGCATCCGTGCCTGTTGCCGGTACTTCGTCACGATGCTACTATTTCCAGACTGAGGACCGCATTTCGTCATGCGCCGCATCGAGTCGTATTCGCACGAACGGAACAAAGGCAATGCCAGGCTTTGAAAGTGACGGTCCAGCGGCCACGCCGGAAGAGCGGAAAGCCCTCGATCACCTTTTCTCAGCGGCCTACGAGGAATTGCGACGCCTCGCTGCCAGCGTCCGCCGCGACGACCCGAGCGCCACTCTCAGCCCGACTGCCTTGGTCAATGAAGCCTGGCTGAAGCTCGCCGGCTCGCCTCACGTCGCATCGGTTTCCCGCTTGCAATTCAAGAGAATCGCAGCCCGGGCCATGCGTCAGGTTCTGGTGGAAGCCGCCCGGCGCCGGAACGCCATCAAGCGCGGCGCGGGCTCGCTCCTGACCGTCACCTTCGATGAGCCTCTCGCGGAGAGCGCCTTCTGCGGAAAGGACCTGCTGGCGCTGGACGTTGCCTTGGACGAGTTGGGCCGCATTCAACCGCGCCAAGCCACGATGGTCGAGGCCCGCTTCTTTGGCGGCTTGGGCGTCCAAGAGACGGCGACCTTGCTCAATGTCTCGGAGGCGACGATTCTTCGCGACTGGCGAGCGGCTCGCGCGTGGTTGGCGCACGAACTCCGTCAGGCGCAATGACCATGAAGGGCCGTCGGCTGCGGCGAGGGGAGATGGATAGCAAGCGCTGGGAATTGATCCAGACGCTTTTTCACGGCGCGGCGGACCTTCCGGAACGAGAGCGCTCCGCATTCCTGCAAAGTGCCTGCGGCGGGGATGAGAGCCTCTCGGCCGAAGTTCTGGCCCTCCTGGAAGAGGACGCCCGCAGCGACTCGCTGCTTAACCGCGATCTCGCCGAGGTGGCCCAGGAGGTACTGGGCGCGGAGGCCGAGCCGGCGCTTCCCTTCCAGCAAATCGGCCCCTATCGAATCCTGCGAGTGCTCGGAGAAGGCGGCATGGGCGTCGTCTACCTCGCGGAGCGCGGGGACATCGGCAGCCTGGTCGCCATCAAGCTCCTGCGCGACGCATGGCTCTCGCCTGCCCGCCGCGAGCGCTTTTCGAGTGAGCAGCGCACGCTCGCACACCTCAATCATCCTTCGATCGCACGGCTCTACGATGCCGGCGCCCTCGACGACGGAACTCCGTGGTTCGCTATGGAATACGTCGATGGGCTTCCGCTCACCAATTACTGCAGCGAGCACGAGTGCTCGATCAACGAGCGTTTGAAACTCGTTCGCGCCGTATGCGAGGCTGTGCAGTACGCTCATCAGCAGGCCGTCATCCACCGCGACCTGAAACCGTCCAATATTCTGGTCAAATCCGATGGGAATCCCCGGCTGCTGGACTTCGGGATTGCCAAGCAGCTTGAGGACCTCGATGCCACGGCTGATCAGACGCGCACTTCTTTGCGGCTAATGACGCCCGCTTATGCCGCGCCCGAGCAGATTCGCGGCGATCGCGTGGGCGTCCAAACCGATGTCTACGCGCTCGGCGCTGTCCTTTATCAACTTCTTGCGGGACGTCTGCCTTTCGATCTGACAAATCGGACGCCCGCCGACGCGGCAAGGATCATCACCGAAGAAGCGCCAGACAAGCCGTCAGCGAATCGCCGGCGGATATCGCAACCACCCAACGCCACGCATGACAATTTCATCGGCAAGGCAAACTGGGCCGATTTGGATGTGCTGTGTCTCACCGCGATGCATAAGGACCCTCAGCGGAGATACCGATCGGTTGAAGCGTTGCTGCGAGACATCAACCATTATCTGAAAAGCGAGCCCCTGGAGGCGCGGCCGGACACGGCGGGCTACCGTGTGCGGAAATTCATGGCACGTCATCGCGGGCCGGTGATCGCGGCCGCGGCGGCAACCGGGCTCCTCGTGGGCCTGGTAATTTTCTTCACGATGCGTTTGGCCAGGGAACGCGACCAGGCGAATCGCCAAACGGCCATCGCCACCGCCGTCAACCGATTTCTTTCCGATGATCTGATCGGTCGCGGCGATCCTTTCCAGAGTGGAAACTCGGCCGAGACGCTCCAGGCAGCCATCAACCAAGCATCGCCGGCCATCGATCGCGAGTTCGCAACCGAGCCCGACGTCGCCGCCCGGCTTCACCTGACCATCGCCCAAGCGTTGGACAGCCGGAGCAATTTTCCCGAAGCGCGGCAGGAGTATCAGCGGGCCAATCAGCTTTTTGTGCAGGCGGAAGGACCCCTTTCGCAGCATGCGATCGCCGTTCAGCTCCAGCGTGCCGCCATGGAAGCCCGAAGCTTTCAGAGCCAAGGCATCGCCACCG
This sequence comes from Terriglobia bacterium, assembly GCA_030038235.1. Lineage (GTDB taxonomy): Bacteria > Acidobacteriota > Terriglobia > UBA7540 > UBA7540 > Gp13-AA77. Next base: position 5,763 of record JASHPE010000225.1, on the reverse strand, counting down.
CGAAATCGCTGGTCGCCGGCCAGGAACCGCTGCTGGCAAAACTCAGTCACCCCCACATGGATTTGAACGTCTGGCTTCTTACCGCCAAAGGCATGATCGCGCTGGTGGAGAGCGATGCCACAGCGGCAAATCAATACTTCGAAGAGGCTTCGGACGAGGCCGCTGGAGTGCCAGACCTGGATGACATCGCGCGCTTCAATCTGAGACAGCGTTTAGCCTTCACCTACATTCGCCTGGGTGACGGCGCCACAGCCGAGCGTCTCGCGCGCCAGTTGATCGCGGACTATTCGCGCCTCAAAGGGCCCGACAGCCCCTACGTGTTGCGGGTGCGTCTCAATCTTGCCCAGGCGTTCATGATCGAGAGGAAGTTCCGGGAGTCCGTCCAGGAAGCCAATGATATCTATCCGATCTTTGTCAGCAAGCTCGGTCCCGATCACGAGCTGACTATGCAAGTGCTCACCACACGAGCGCAGTCCGAGGGCAGCCTTGGCATGTTTGACGACACGGTCCGCGATGACCTGGCGATCTACAGTGCCTCCGTTAAAAAGCAGGGACCGCTTTCTTTCTACTCGATCGCCACGCTTTCCGACGCTTCGGAAGCGCAGTGCCGGGGCGAACATTTCGTGGACGGGGAGCGCAACGCTCGTCAGGCGCTGGAAGCCGCTGTAAGAGCTTTCGGGCCGCGATCCGCGCTCGCCCAGGGCATCAGTCTTCCGCTCGCGAACTGCCTCATCGGCCTTGGCAAGCTTCAGGATGCTTCGAAGTTGCTGGATGCAATCGATAGCAAGGTCGTGGTCCAACTGACAGGCGACCCGGACTGGGGCGCAGGAGTGACCCTGGCGCGAGCGGAAATTGCGCTGCGGCAGGGCCGTAACCTCGAGGCAGTAAAATACCTCGAGTCGGTTCGCCCGGTTTTTTCCCGCGCTGATGCCGAAGCTTATCAAAGGCGTAAGATGGACGACCTGAGTGCAAGGCTCCAGCGTCAGCGATGAATGCCACTTGCAGCCGGGCAGTCCGCAGATTGAATTTAAATCAATAATTCATAACTGCCGAGATACTTGACAAGACGTCGCCTCGATGGTATCTAGTTGTGCGCTTCAATTTTGGGTAGTGCCGACCCTCGGGGTAGGGTAGCCCCGGCCAGACAACTATAAGTAGACCCAAGTAAAGGAGCTGAAGTCTTAAAGCGTACCCACTCGGAATATTCAGCATCATTCTTGACCTCTTGTTGCTGAGCACTTGCAACAAAGGGGTTTGGAGTACCGGCCGCGCGTCCCAATGGAACATGTCAGTGGGTGCGCGCCTCAGAGTCGAGTCCACGGTCTGATCAATTGGTCCGCGTGTCGCTAGCCGCCCGGCGGCGCGACGCCGACAAAAATGCTGGGGGGGGGATTTCGTGCGCACGCTTTCAATAAGCGAGATCGCTGGAATCTTCGGTTGGTGTGTTCTAGCCGCTCTGCCACTGGGCGGTGGAGCCTCCGCGTTTCCGGCGCATGGATCGGGCCCCCGCGCAGGCGCGAGCCCTGTGTCAGCCCGTGATGGGAATGCCGGCATCGGCAATCGACCGCCAAAGGCGGCGCTCAGGCCCGGACCGCGCACGTTGCAACGGGCTGAGGGTTCCGCGGTACCGGCCAAACCACAGGACCCGCCGGAGGGCGGCAAGCCCCTCGATTTCGACTCGGCCATTCAGCACATCGTTTTCATCGTCAAGGAAAACCGGACCTTCGACGAGATGTTCGGAAACTTCCCGGGCGCCGACGGGGCTACGACCGCCACGATTTCGACCGGGCAGGTCATCAACCTTGGCGTCACACCGGACCGCGTTCCTCGCGACATGCCGCACGGGTGGGGGGATACAATCCTCGGTGAAGACAACGGGAAGATGGATCGGTTCGATCTGATCGCAGTCGGATCCGACGCGTGCAACGTCAATGGCGACATGCTTTGCCTGACCGAGCAGGCCGCGTCGAATGTCCCGAATTACTTTGCTTACGCCGGTGCGTTCACGCTGGCTGACCATATGTTCTCCTCCCTGCACGGTCCGAGTTTCCCGAATCATCTCTACACGATTGCAGCCCAAAGTGGTGGAGCCGTCGATAACCCCCAGAATTCGTCGGGAGTATGGGGTTGCGATTCGCCTGAGGGAACGCTGGTGCCGGTATTGGACAGCAACGGGAACCTGACCAACCAGTTTCCCTGTTTCGATTTTGAAACCCTCGCCGACCTGCTCGACAACAGTGGCATCTCGTGGAGGTACTACGTCCACCAAGGATCCCTGTTCAACGTTTATGACGCCATCAATCACATCCGGAACTCGTCTCTATGGACCACGAATATCGCACCTGACACCCAATTCGTCACCGACGCCGAGTCCGGAAATCTGCCGGCGGTCAGTTGGGTGATCGCTCCGGACGACGAAGACGAGCACCCCACCTACAGCACCTGTAACGGCGAGAACTGGACCGTGGACCAGCTCAGCGCTGTCATGCAGGGTCCGGACTGGAGCTCGTCGGCCATTTTCGTAACCTGGGACGACTTCGGCGGATTCTATGACAGTGTGCCGCCGCCGGTTTCAGATCAGTACGGCCTCGGGCTGCGTACGCCGCTGCTGATCATCTCGCCGTACGCCCAAGGCGGATACATTTCTCATACCACTTACGAGTTCGCGTCGTTCCTCAAGTTTGCGGAGGAACGCTTCGGCCTGCCGCCGCTCACCTCGCGCGACGCTGATGCCAACGACATGCTCGACAGCTTCAACTTCAACCAGACTCCACTGCCTCCCCTTCTTCTGCAAACCCGCCATTGCCCGCCGGCTTCGACCACCGCTCTGAAGTTTGCGCTGCCGGAGGCCGTCGGCACTACGAGCCCGGGGATGACGGTGTTTCTGACCAACTACAACCCGACTTCGATTTCAGTTTCCAGCATCACTACCAGCGGGGATTTCTCCCAGACCAATAATTGCCCCAAGGGCCTCCAGGGCTATACTCCGGGATCCCCACCGTACGTCTGCACTGTGACGGTGAATTTCTCCCCGACGGCTACCGGTTCACGCACGGGAACCCTCACGATGACCGACGGCGATTCCACCAGCCCGCAAACCGTAAGCCTGAGCGGAGTAGGAACCAATGTGAGCCTTTCTTCGGCGCTGCTGAGCTTCGGAACGGTGACCGTGGGCTCAAGCAGCGCGACCAAATCAGCCACGCTCACCAATCTCGGCACATCGATGCTGACCATCAGCAGCATCGTGGCCACCGGTGACTACAGCCAGACCAACACTTGCGGCGCCAGCCTGGGCGCCGGCGCGAACTGCACAATCACGGTCAAGTTCACACCCACAACCACCGGTATCCGCTATGGAACCGTCACTGTCACCGACAGCGATGGCAGCGGCTCGCAGGTTGTGAACCTCACGGGCCTCGGTACGCTCGTCTCCCTGACGCCGCCGACCCTCACCTTCGGAAATGTGACCCTCGGCAGCAGCGCCACCGTGGTAGCGACTCTGACCAACAAGAGCACCACCAGCACCCTGACTATCACCGGTACGTCGGTATTCGGGTCGGCAACCGAATCGGCAGGGTACGAGGAACAATTGCTTCAACTGGTGACGCAGAACTATTCCATTCAGAGCACCACCTGCGGTAACACTTTAGGGCCCGGGGCGAAGTGCACTCTCACCATGGCCTTCACGCCCACCGTGGCGGGCACCCTCAACGGACAGCTCTACGTCTACGACAGCGAAACCGACAGCCCCCAAACGGTCACCCTGACGGGCGTGGGAGTCTACGCCGCGGCGAACGCCGTGCCCTTCCTTAGCCAGGCTCTGGCGCCGGTCAGTGCAGCGCCGGGCAGCAGCGGTTTCAGCCTCACGGTGCACGGGACGGGATTTGTCTCCGGCGCGACGGCCAATTGGAACGGCAGCCCGCTCGCCACCACGCTCGTCAGCAGCGCTGATCTGACGGCGTCAGTGCCAGCTTCGAACCTGGGGTCCGCCGGTACGGCGGTGCTGACCGTCTCGAATCCGAGCCCGGGCGGCGGACTTTCCAACTTCCTGCTCTTTCCGGTCACTAACTCCACCGCCTCCGTTACGCTCAACAAGACCAGCTTCGGCACAGGCAACGGTCCTCGCGCCGTGGCCAGCGGGGACTTCAATGGCGATGGCAAGCCGGACCTGGCGGTGGCGAACTATGCCGATAACACAGTCGAAATCTTCCTCAGCAATGGGGACGGCACGTTCGGCAGCGGAATTGTGGCGCCCACCGGAACAGGGCCGGACGCGCTGGCGGTCGGCGACTTCAATGGCAATGGCAAGCTGGGTCTGGCGGTCGCCAACCAGACCGACAGCACCATTTCGATCTTCTCCGGGAACGGGGACGGCACGCTGACGCTGAAGTCGACGATCAGCATGGACACCACCGCGCCCGTTGGTCTGGGCACAGCAGATTTCAACGGCGACGGCATTCTCGATCTGGCCGTCGTAAGTCAGGTAGATGACGCCCTCGAGCTTTTCCTGGGCAACGGCAACGGGACGTTCGAGGAGACATCGGTGCTTCCCAACGCTGGAACCGGGCCGGTATCGCTGGCGATCGGAGACTTCAACGGAGATGGCAAGCTGGACCTGGCGCAATCGAACAACGCCAGCAACACGGTGGGAATTCTGCTGGGGACCGGGACCGGGACATTCACCGCGCAGAGTGCGCAGCCGGCCACAGGCAACGGTCCTGAGGGCATCCTGACCGCAGACTTCAACGGCGACGGCAATTTGGATCTGGCGGTGGCGAATGAGACGAACGGCACCGTCTCAATTCTGCTCGGTAACGGCAACGGTACGTTCGGCGCCCAAACCACCTTCCCAACGGCGGCAGGACCCGTGGCTCTGGCGGCTGGAGACTTCAACGGTGACGGGAAACTGGATCTGGCTGTGGTCGATCAGTCGGCCAACAGCATCTCCGTTCTACTCGGGAACGGCGACGGAACCTTCCAACCGCACGTCGACACGCCCACGGACGCTGGGCCTGCCGGCATCGTCGCAGGCGACTTCAACAATGACGGTCGCATGGACGTGGCGGTAGCTGCCCAGACGGCCGGGGTGGTGTCGATCCTCCTGCAAAGCGCCACGGTCAGCCTGTCCACCAACAGCCTGACCTTTGGAAATCAGGCCATGGGCACCAGCAGCACGCCGCAGTCCGTCACTCTCTCGAATACCGGCACGGCTCCGCTCGCAATCGACAGCATTACGGTGACCGGGGCGAACAGCGGGGACTTCAGCCAGTCGAACAACTGCGGATCGAGCGTGGCCGCCGGGGCGAACTGCACCATCAACGTGACTTTCACGCCTGCCGCAATAGGAAATCGATCTGCGACGGTCACGGTCACCGACAACGCCGGCGGAAGCCCACAGGCCGTGAGTTTGACTGGCACGGGAACGGCTGCGGTGGTTAGTCTGGTACCAACCAGCCTGAGCTTCGGCAATGAATACCTTGGTTCGACGAGCCAGGCGCAAACGGTAACCCTCAACAACACGGGAAACGGCACCCTGAACATCTCAAGTGTGACGATCGGGCCGGACTATGCGCAGACGAACAACTGTGGCAGCACGGTGGCGGCAGGTGGGAGTTGCAGCTTTAGCGTGAGCTTTGCTCCAACCACCGTAGGCCCACTCAATGAATTCCTGCAGATTGGGGACAACGCGGCCGGCAGCCCGCAATCCGTGGCGCTGACGGGAAACGGCACCCTGAACATCTCAAGTGTGACGATCGGGCCGGA
>JASHPE010000224.1 GCA_030038235.1 Terriglobia bacterium | reverse complement strand
CACGGCCAGCAAGCTGGCCTGATCAAAGCGGCAGCACGCTGCCGCACTCTAAAGCTCTGTTACGGCGGCACGCGGAAGGGCGCGTTGCTCGATAGCGTGCCGCCGGGCGTGTCATTCCCGCTTGCGCGAAAATGACGTAGTCCGAAGAGGGACCCCCCGATCGAATGGCACCCCCCAACGGTGGCTTCCGCAGTAGGCTACAACTCAGGGCTCAGAAATACCTTGACAAAAAGGGGGCGAGATGCTACTTTGTTATTGTCCCTTGAGAAGTCGAGGAGCGTGCCATGGTTCTATGCCGCTCTATATCGCTCCTGGCGGGCAGGATCCCTGCACCACAAGTTTCAGTCAGGATACCTGCACCACACGTTTCGCGCCTGCGAGTCCGGACTAATCGGCACCGCCCAGGCTTTTCGCTATCCAGCGTCGGGGCACATGACGAGCCTCTCCAAAGCCAACCAAACCCATTGAACCTAAACCTTTTTATGTCAGTGAGATATCCCCGAGATGGGCATGGCCAAACCCATTGCGCTTATCTCGCGTGTTTTCATCAACTTAACCCCGAAAAACGGCCTCTTTTTCGACAAAGGGTAGTTGCGCGCTCTGAAATTCGAGGAATTGACGCTTCCGCCGGGCTCTCCAAAGCCAACAAACCCATTGGGGTTAAAGGCAATGCTCTCAGCAGGATAGGCCAGAACATGCCCGCTCCAAACCCACTTCGACTAAGCCGTTTAAGATCAGCGTCTTATCCCTTAAAAACGGCCTGTTTTTCGACAAAGGATAGTGGTCCATGGTGTCGGTGCTGTCCGGCGCTCCACTTTTTCAGTTGGAGCCGCTGCTGAGCCAAGCTTCGAGGCCGCGGCGGTGAGCGCGATGGAGTTGGTTATTGAAGCACGGGGGTGAAATGGGGCTCAGCCTGCTGGACGTGGTTCGCGACGCCAGCCGTCAAATCGAGGCGTTCCTCCAACGCTACGGTTCCCCTTCGGTCCGGATTGAGGGATCGATTCCCGATCTTGCGCCGCTCAGCGAAGCCGTGAATCGTGCGGGAGAAGCGCTGCAGGGCGTGCGTCCGCAAGAAATGGATCCCGCCGCACGGGCTGAACTTGACGACTACGTGCGGAAGCTCAGGAACCTGAACGACACCCTGGAGAGGCTGCAGCCGCTACTGGAGGCTCGGCGTGACGTCATCCGTGAGCGCCTGGGCAAGATCCGGCAGGCCCTGAAGTGGGTGGATTCGTTCCACCAAACCCGCGAATAACCCTCAGGCCACCGATTCCTTCGGCTACTTGAGGTAGTTGAGCAGGCTGTCCTGCGAGATCTGGCTGGCCGCCTCAACCGCGGCCTGCAGCGTGGTTTCTGCCTGCGAGAGATTGGTAGCCACCTGCGCTTCGTTCGCACCGATCAGGCTGGTCTGGTTCTGCTTCAAGGTCAGTTCTTCCTGACTGAGATTCGTAGTATCGGAGCTGAGATCTTGAAGCTGGACACCATAGATGGATCGCTGAGCCATGACGTTGTTAAGCGCAGTTTGAACGGAGGTAATCGCCGTGGCGATGCTGGTGGAGTTTCCGGAGTTGATAGCGCTCGTAAGACTGGCGAGCGACTGGAAGACATCGGCGCCCGAAGCATCGAAGATGGTCGAGCCCGGTAGATTGAGAGTCACGGTCTGGCCTTCACCGACCTGGACCTCGTTTGAGTCATCATTGCCGCTATACGTGACGGCGCCCGTGGAGGCGTCCAGCGTATAGGGTTGCGTGGTGACGGCGGTGCCGCTGAAAACATAACTGCCTTGGTATGTTGTATTGGCCAGTGCGACCACTTGCTGCTCAATTTGACTTGTCTGCTGGGACAGGGCCTGAAGCTGTGTCGAAGTCAGAGTTCCGCCTGCCGCTTCGGTGCCCACCGAGATCGCTTGCGTCAGACTGCTCACCACCGAATTGAGAGCCGAATCTGCCGTATTCATCGAGGCTTGCACCGTGCTCGCGCTGTAGGAGAACTGGTCCACGTCGGCTATTTGCGCGCGATTCAACACGAGTTGTCCGGCTGCTACAGGGTTGTCGGAAAGGGTGTTCACGCTTTGTCCACTGGAAGCTTCGATCACCGCTTGGGATTCATTCTGTTGGTCCGTTTGCATCTCCGCAAGCAGATTAGTGTACATCTCGGAAGGAACGACACGCACGTCGAATTCTCCTTTAGCTGCTCGTGTCCGAGCCCAGGCTGATCGCAAGCTGCGCCATCTGATTGATCACGTTGATCACTTGCGCCGAAGCGCTGTAAGCGTTCTGGTACTGGATGAGATTTGCCGATTCCTCATCCAGGCTCACGCCGGAAACTGAGGCCTGCTGGTTCTGAAGCTGCTGCACCACGAGGTCCTGGGCCGTTTGCTGATTCGTGGCGTCTTGGACCTGGGTGCCAAGGCCGGTGACGAAGCTCGAATAGTAGTCCATGACACTTTGCCCGCCGAGCCCGGCAAGCGACTGGTTCTCAATATCGGCCATAGCGATCGCGTTCCCGTTGCTGCCGGTGGTACCGTCGGAGCTCGCCGCAATCTCGGAAGGATCCGAGAGGGCGACTGACATCTGGGCGGCCGCGCCCGCATCAGAAGTTCCCGAAACAGGAGTAAAGAGGTCCGCGCCGGCTTTGCCGTTCAGGTCAAAACCCTGCTGCTGCTGGGAATTCACGGCACTGATGACATTGGCAGCCAGATCGTCGAGACTACTTTGGGCCGGCAGAACACCTTGATTCAGCGCCTGGAGAGCACCGCCCAGCGAGCCTCCCGTAAGGCCCGCGGTCACATCCTCACCCTGCGAGAACACGTCCTGGTTGCCCGACGATGTCGGAGCCGTCGAAAGGGCGTAACTATTCTGGCCCGCAACCAGCAGGGCGCCGCTGGTGGTGGTAAGGGTTACGGAGCCATCCGAATTCTGGATGTTATCCAGTCCGACGAGGCCTGAGAGCTGCTCGATCAACTCGTTTTGCTGGTCGATGAGCTGGCTTGAGTCGGTGCCCGTTCCTTGAGCGCTTTGCACCTCTCCGTTGACCTGCGCGATCTGTGAGGTTAGCTGATTGATTTGAGTTACTGTCTGAGAAACACTCTCGTTCAAGCCGCTTTGCACCTGGCTGAGCCCGGCTGACGCCTGATTGAAGGCGGTGGCCAGGGTCTGAGCGGCGCTGAGCACCGACTGCCGCAAGGAGGAATCGGTGGGATCGGTCGACAGATTTTGCAGGCTGTTGAAGAACTGGCTCAAGGGCGACTGCAGGCCTGCTCCTTGCGCCTCGTTGAACAGGCTCTCCACCTGCGTGAGAGATTGCAGATTGGAATTGGTCTGCCCCTGCTGCTGCAATGCCTGTTGCAAGCTCAGTTCGACGACCTGATCACGAATGCCGTTCACCTGGGTGAGCGACACACCTTGTCCGTATTCGATCCCGGCCTCGTTGACAGATGGGTTTTCTTCAAAAACCGGGACCTCGCGCGAATAGCCCGGCGTGGTGGCGTTGGCGATGTTATTGCTCGTCACCTGAAGAGCGCCCTGGTCTGCCTCCAGGGCCTGTGAAGCCAGCGACAAGATCCCACTCAGGTTGCCCATATCAGAAGTCCCTCTTTGCGGCTCGGAAGGAGGAACCCTTCGACTTAGGGTCCTCGTAGATACCCATGGAGTTTGTGACCAGGTTATAGAGAATATCCAAATGGCGGCGGGAACGCTTGATCAGGTCTGCCTGAACGTCGCTTAGTGTCTGGACGCGGCGCCGGACAGCCTCATGCTCCTCCAGAAGCAATCGAAGGCGCTCCAGCGAAGCCGAGTCCAAACCCGCAGCTATCTCTTCAAGACCGAGCACCTGACTTCCGCCCGGTCCATGCCGGAGGGTCCCCTGGGACGTGAGCCACTGGTCCAGACGATGAATCTCCTCGAGCAGCATCTCCTGTTGGGCGTTATGCCGGTTAATGGCGTCAAGGTCCAGATGTACTAGTGCCTTCCGGCTCTCTAACAACTCCGCCTCCAAAGCGGTAAGCTGTCTTGTGCGCGCAGCGATCAATTCAGCGACGGACTGGGGTTCAGGTCTCATGGGTCAAGCGTTCACATCGAGCTTGTGGGGTTCTTCGTCATCCTGCTCTTCCAATGGCGAATCCTCTTCCGTTTCATCTGGGGCTTCAGGGCGGGCTGGTGGCCGCTCTCGCCGTCGTCTCGCCAGAATCCGGTCGTGATCCTCCAGGGGTTCACCCGTGAGCGGGATCCGCACGGTCGTTACGTTCGGTAGATCTTCGGCCATACACCTGCCTCGGTCGTGGAAAGTCGAACCTGAACTCGCCAGTGGTCCCGGGCGGCCGTTTCTGATGCGCGTTGTGCGGGATCAGATGAGGCTTTATTCGTTCGAAGAGCCTGTGCCAAGCAGTTGGTTCTGAAGCGCGTCGGCAATCCGGGAGTCCGAAACCTGGTACTGACCCTTCTGAATCGCTTCTCTGAGCGCGGAAAGGCGCTCATTCCGGACTTCGGGCAGCTTCTGAAGTTCGATGGCCAAACTGCTGGCGGTACTTCGCGCGGAGAAGCTCGCGCCTTCTGACGGCTCCGTGCCGAGCGCTTGCTGGGAGCTGACTGCCTTGCTGCTTACGGCCCGATCCGCGGCGAGCGGCTGGGCCTCCGCCGAACTGGTGCCATCGACCTTCATACGCCACCTGCCTTAGCCTTTAAGATCGGCAGGCTCGTCGAAACCTTTAATTTAGAGTAACCTCCTCAGTTCATTGAGCTTATCGAGCCTGTCCGGCCCCCTTTGCATCTGGTATCTGCCCGGAATCCTGAAGGTTGCGCCGCAGTGCGGGCTCCAGGCTGTGGAATATCATGCGCGCGATGCCGAGCCCGCCCGCACCGACGACTGCCATGGACACCGCATTCATCGCGAGCCCCTTTAGACCGTCCAGCCCCGAGCCGAGCGCGCCGCCGGACCGATCGTCGAGATCCTTCTCAGCATCCTCCCACCACGAAGAGATCAGGTGCGCCTCGAATTCCTGGGCGGCCTTTAGCAGTTTGCGTCCGGCGGGCGTGTTGCGGAGCGCGTCTTCGGAGGCCTGCGCCGTTGAGGCTTGCCCGTGTGCTGGCGGCGCCGCCATATCGGTGAGTGAAACACTCATCAAATCACCTCCACGTCAGCCTGCAAGGATCCTGCGGTCCTCAATGCCTCCAAGATGGCGGCGATGTCGCGCGGGGTGGCGCCGATGGCAAGGAGTCCGTTCACAAGCTCGTCGACGGTGGCCCCTTCGCGCAGCTCCACGCGCCGGGCTGCCGACTCGTTCGCCTGCACGGTCGTCTGCGGCACCACCGTCGTTTGGCCGCTGGAACCTGGCTCCGGCTGCGATACCTGGAAGACGGTGGAGATCTGCACCACCAGGTTGCCGTGCATGACTGAGGCTGCGCCCAAGGTAACTTCTTTGCCCATGACCACGGTGCCGGTACGCTCATTCACGACAACCCGCGCGGGCTCCTGTACCCTTACGGTCATATTTTGGATCTTGGAGATCAGCTTGGGCACGTCCTCGCCCGAGGCAGCGGCGTCGACATCCACCCGGCGGCTGTCGACCACCGTGGCGATTGGCTTTCCCAGGCCCTGGTTGATTGCCGCCGCAGTGTTCTCCGCAGTCGTGAAGTCCGGCTCCCGGAGCAGAAGCGAGACGGTCCGCATCCGGTTCAAATCGACGGCGGTGTCCTGTTCCACAACGCCGCCGCTTGGAATCGTCGCAGTGGTTGGGTGGTTCTGCAGCACGGAATTTGAGTGAGCGCCGGCGGAGAAACCTCCCAGAATTACGGGTCCCTGTGCCAGGGCGTACACGTGGCCATCGGGCCCGCTGAGCGGAGTCATGACGAGAACACCGCCTTCGAGGCTCTTGGCATCACCGGTCGAAGCCACGTTGACATCGATTCTCTGACCCGGACGCGCGAACGGAGGGAGATTCGCAGTAACGAAGACTGCGGCTACGTTCCGGGTTTGAATCAGACTCCCCGAGACTTGAACGCCCATCTTGCGGAGAGCGTTGGCCACACTTTGGTTGGAGAAGAGCGTCTGCTGGCTGTCACCCGTCCGGTTCAACCCGACCACCAGGCCGTAACCCACGAGCGGGTTCTCTCGTATTCCTTGCACGGTGGTGACGTCGCCGATGCGCGTGGCGCGTCCTTCGCTGTTTGCTCCCCTCGCGGGAGCGCCCACAGCGAGCACAAAAGCAAGCGGGACAAGGAGGAGGAGATTGCCGGTCATCAGAATTCCACCAGTTTGAGAAGTAGACGGGTGACTCGATTGGGCGGCGACGTTTCGTCACTGATCACACCTTTGCCATCCACTTCCACCTGGAGATTGGCCACCTGTGTCGAGGCGACCGAGTTATCAGGCGCCAGGTCGCTTGGGCGGACAATGCCGCGTACGGTCACGTGCTGCCTCTGATTGTCCACGTAAACATCGCGCGCCGCCTGAACCACCAGATAGCTGTTCGGCAGCACCTTGACGACCGTACCGGTCAGATTAGTGCTCAACTGGTGACTCGAGGCGGTCGCTTCGCTACCGGCGAGCGAGTTCTGTGATTGCGGGCTGAACAGATTGTTGATCTTTGCCGTCGGAGCAATGGCTCCGTACAGGGCTCCGATGCCTGAACTGGCTGAGAAGGACCTTGACCCTTTCGATGTGCCGGAAGCGGCTGCGGTCGTGGTCTCCAGAATATCGATGGTAATCAGATCACCAACGTGTGCCGCCTTATCGTCTCTGGCCATGTTGGCCAGGTTTTCCCCTGCGCTCCAGAGGCTGCCCACCGTCGTGGTAGGCGCCGAGACGATCTGGCTTGCCTGGCGAACATATTCCTCGAGTGACTGGTCATAGGCAGGCTGAGGTTTGCTGGGATCCGGCTTCTTTTTAGCTGCAGCCGTCGTACATAGCGCGAGTGAAAGCGCCAAACTGCCAGTTATCAGTAATGCCGTGTTCCTGGTATTCGCTAAATGCCACATCGGCTTCTTCTCCTCTACAAGTTCGCGGTCAGGAGCGCGGGACCCGCAACATGGGCGCTGAAGACCTTGAGTGTCAAGGGGTCGCGCGCACGAACCTGCTGACCCAGCGCTCCGGACTGGAGCGGCACCACAACCGTGGTGATACGACAGTCAGGGCCCTCAATCACGAGACGTGTGGGCGCGCCGGCCTTGACTAGCGTGGCGACACCTGTCGTGGCGAGCGGCTGGTTCTTGAGGTTGGAAGAGGCTGCGGTCGCGCTGACGCCCGAGCGACCGGCAGAGCGGAACTTCCGCGCTGCGTCGTCCGACCTGGCGGGCAATGTCACGTAGAAGGGTAGGTTCCGGGGTTCCTTAGAAGTCCAGAGCCGGAATCTCGTAACGCGCTGAAGCGGGTCGAACTCGACATCGGCAACCTCGAGTCCCGGATCATCACCTGAGAAGCAGACCGGTGTCAGCATTGAAAAATCGACCAAATCCTTGGCGCTGTCTGTCCCCAAAGTAGAAACGAGTGCAGCGGATACCTGCTCTCGCGATACCAGTTGACAAGCGCGCCGCACGGTAATCTGCGTCGGAATCGAAAGACTGGCCTCGAGTTCCGGATTGCCGGCCAGCGTCTCTTGGATTTCTGCGCGCGTCACCACTCGCGAGCGCCCAGGCATGGGCGCCGATCCAAGGGAGATCGTCGCAACCGCCTCGCGGAGCGGGGCCAGTGCGGTTTCGGGCAGGAGGTCGGAGAGGAGAACCGTCTTGGTTCCTATCTCGACGGAGGAGAGCAGCATCACAGGCTGGGTCGCGGCCCGAGGCGCGGCCAATGCCAACGCCGATACAGCGAAACAGCCTAGTACGCTTTGGATCAATCGCCGAATCAACATCAGGGTCCGCCTACCGGCTGGGGAGATTATTCAAGTCCTGGAACATCTGATCTGCCGCCTGGACGACTTTGGAGTCGGATTCGTATGCTCGCTGGGTCAGGATCATTTGAATGAACTGGTCGACCACATCGACGTTCGATTGCTCCAGCATTCCCTGCTGCAAAGTCCCGAGGCCGTCGGCACCGCCGGGAGTCCCTACCACGGCCTGACCGGATGCGGTTGTGGCCGTTAAGAGGTCGCCGCCCGCGCTGCTCAAGCCGCCTGGATTGGGAAAATTGGCGAGCTGAATTGTGCCCACCTGGGTAGCTTGTGTCTGGCCTGGTTCCGTGACCGAGACGGTTCCGTCGGAGCCAATGTTGATCGTCAGCGCATCGGCGGGAATGGTTATGCTCGGCTGAAGCGCATTGCCATTGGCCGTCACTAGCGCGCTATTCTGGTCCAGATGGAAGGACCCATCACGAGTGTAAGCGAGCTCGCCGTTGGGCAACTGTACCTGAAAGAACCCTTGCCCCTGGATGACCACGTCCAGTTGATTCCCGGTATTCACCATGTCGCCCTGCGTCTGCAGAGCCTCCGAGCCGGCGATGCGGGTTCCGAGACCGATCTGCAGCCCCTCGGGCACCGTGGTCTGGGCCGTCGCGGCCGAACCGGGAGCGATCACGTTCTGGTAGACCAGATCCTGGAAATCCAACCGGCGCGCGCGGAAACCCGTGGTGCTGGCGTTTGCCAGATTGTTGGCGATGTTGTCCAGGTTCATCTGTTGGGCCGACATACCGCTGGCCGCCGTGTAGAGAGCTCGAAACATTGAAGACTCCTTTACTCAACCCGCGGGAGGTCCTGCGTGGCTGCTTGTGTAAAATCCGAATCGAATATCGAAAGGGCGCGTTCGAGAAGTTGAGCGTGCCGTTGCACCGTGATCAAATCTATAGTCCCCTCGACCGGGTTGTAGTTCGACGCTTCCAGGGATCCCTGTCTGACTGACACTTCGCTGGCCGGTGTAGCCGAGCCTTTCGGCGCCTGGAAGTATGACGATCCTTCGGGGGTCAACTGGGTACCCCTGGGAAACTCCACGAGATTAAGCTGGGCTACTACCCCTCCCCGCGAGGATATAGTGCCATCGGCGCTCACTGAAACCGGCCCCGCTGGAAGTGTGATCGGAACCGGATCGGCCTTGGGGTCGGGCGGCGCCGCTAGAACCTTGTCGCCTGCCGCGGTGAGGAGCTCGCCATTCACGCCGAGGTGCAGGCTGCCGTTGCGAGTGTAGCGGATGCCCGCGGGCGTCTGCACGGTGAGAAACCCGGCACCTTCGAGGGCCAGGTCAAGCTCGTTGCCAGTGCGTTCGATGGAACCCGGGCGCATGTCGGTGGTCGCGCCTCCTAAAACACCGTAGCTATTTATTGCCTTGTTCAGAGGATCGACGTTGCCTTCGCTTGCCTCCGTGAGAGCTTGATAGAACTCCTGCCGCGCCTTATAACCCGTCGTATCGGTGTTGGCGAGATTGTCCGCCACGATGTCGAGGGCATCGGTTCTCGATATGAGTCCTGTCACGGCTGCATAGAAACCGCTATCCATTACTCACAAGCCTCCGTCGTTCCGCGTGCAGGTCCGGGGCCAAAGGTCCGAGATCGGAAAACAAAACACAACCCATTGATTTTCGGTGGCCGAACTGGCCGCCGGACTCGGAAAATGTCAAACTGCGGGGCAAAATGTTGCTGTGCGAACATCGGCACTGGGCAAGTGTTGCCGCGTGACCGTCCATTTCTTTAGAAACTCTAACCATTCAGAAACTCCTCTTCAACCTGGTTGGCGCCGTTGACGAAGCGAAGCTCATCAGGCCTCGCCGCTCGCCGTGTGGGGCGAAGAGCAATTCCATCCTCAAAGCCTCGGCGAGCGTGCTGATTTCCTGCGGATCAAGGTCCGGCAAGCGCCTGCTCAAGATCACTTGGTACTCGTCAAAGCGCGTGCAAACTGAGCCTTCCCCGGCGGCGAAGTGCGGCTGCGAACCCAAAGCCTCGGCCGCGCTCACAATGCGGAGTAACTCCGATTCGTCGCCTTCAACCTCCAATCGATGGTGATGGCCAATGACCTGGAGGAAAGACTCGGGAAACTGCCACCTGGCTGCGATCTGAACACCAAGCTCACAATGGTCGACGCCGAATGTGAGCGTTTCGGCCTGGATGGATTCGTCCCGCCATGTGTGATTCTTCAACGACGCTTGCCGCTCTTCACTGGCGATTATGAGCGGCACTCGGCCGATATCATGCAAAAGGCCTGCCAGGTAGGCGTCAGGAGCGCAGTAGCATCGCCAGGCGGCGATCCGCTCGCTTATTAAAGCAACCGCGAGGTTGTGCTGCCAGAATTCCCGGGCTTGCGAGGGCGCCAAGAGCTTCCCAACGCGGTGCACAACGCCCCAAGCGAGGCTGAGGTTCCGCAATGTATCAGCGCCCAGCGAGATCGCGGCTTGTTCCAGGGTATGAACCGGATGATCCAGGGAGAAGATCGACGAATTGCACAGCCTGAGAAGCTGCCAAAACGGCATTGCAAAGGAACGCGCCACGCATCCCAATTCTCTAAGGTTGACCGGGGTTGTCTCCAGGATTCTGTTTAGTGCCCATACGGCCTCAGGCGGCCGGTCCATTGCGTCCAGGGCTGCCATCAAGGCTGGGGACATCGGCCGCGACTGCATCTTTACCGAAGACAATTCAATCGCTCCGCCGTGCCGATTACTTCCGTCACCCTCAAGCCGTAACAGCCTTCGACCACAACTACCTCCCCTCGAGCAATCAACCGTTGTCCCACCAGAAGCTCCACGGGTTCCTCGATGCGCGCTTCCAGCTCCAGAACGGTGCCGGGCGTCAGTTCCAGGATTTCCCGGAGAAGCATTTCCCGTCTTCCAAAACGCAAAGTCACGGGGAGTTCCACCTGCCGTAGAAACTCGAGATTCTGCGGTTTTGCCGGCGTAACCACACTCGACGACACCGTCGCGGAGTCTCCTTCGGTCGAGCGCAGAGCTTCGTCCAACTCAGGACTCAGATGGATGCTGAGCAGCAGGGGAGTTGGGTCTGTCGCGCTCCAGATGTGGAAAGGCTTGCCCAGCCGTGGCGGTTGCAGCCAGGCGGGAAGCTCCATGCGCGTCAGGTTTGCCTCGACCTTTGTCTTCAGGCCCTCCGAGAGCGCGAGGGCCGCGGTACCGCCGACCTGCCGAAACAACTCAGCCACGGCCTCACGCCGTTCAGCGTCGAACGCCGCGCCTTCTGCCAGGGGCTCCCCTCCAAAGAGCTGGGAGAGCTTCAGACCGTCCTTCTCTGAGAAGCAGACCGCCTGTTCTCCGCTGACGGGCGGTCCGAGCGTGAAGAGAGCACAGCACAATGGAGAGTCAGACGCTTCCGCATCGGGGGCTTCTGCGGCCTTAGCTTGGAACCGGGTGTTCGCAATCTTGCTGAGAACCTCGCAAACGCTGTCCACCCAGAGTTTCGGATAGTCCTCGATCGCCAGAGCAATCTGGCAGCCGTCGGCGGTGCTCATAGGATCTCCTTTGCGGATTCGACTGTTGAAGGCAGCCGGTTTTCAACTATTCCGGCGCGCATGCTGCCCACGCGCACCGGGTAGGCGGTAAACATTTGGCGATCGGCGACAGTGATCAAGACCGGATCCTCCACGCGGTGCGCAAGTACCAGGGTTCGCCCGGGCCGCAGTTCCAGCAGTTCCTGCGCGCCCAACGATATCTCGGGAAGCTTCATCTCGACGCCGAACCGGCACCCTTCCAACTGCCGGCGGCGCGCCGCCAGGCTTTCCGCCGGCACCTGCCGCTTTCGGCTGACAGGCTGATGTGCAAGCTTGCGGAGCAAAGCGTTCGAAACCGATGCCGGGAAGCAGAACATGATTGTTCCGCGATTCTCCAGGATGTGAACCTCAAAGCTGATGGCCAGCACGTCTTCGCTG
The DNA here is from genome assembly GCA_030038235.1 of Terriglobia bacterium. Taxonomy (GTDB): domain Bacteria; phylum Acidobacteriota; class Terriglobia; order UBA7540; family UBA7540; genus Gp13-AA77. The sequence goes on along the minus strand of JASHPE010000224.1, from coordinate 21,004 downwards.
GGCGGTAGCATACTCACAACTTCCTGCTGCGACTGGCGGCCAACGAATCCGAATTTGACTTCCAGGAGGTTCTTCCAAACACCTTCGAGTTCCTGGATCATGACCTGAATCACATTTCGCAGGATGAGATCCTCAATTTCGCTGAGATCGCGAGACGGAGGCTGGATCTTGCCGTCGCCGCCCATTAACAGATCGATGATCGGCCAGGTAGCCGGAAGATCCAGCTCGAGTAGCGCCGTGGCTTCGATGGGCTGCACTTGCAGCGACGCCAGGTAACTCTGCTCCGGCATCTGTTGCAGGAGTTCGGTGAAGGAAAGCTGTTCCGCCGAGACCAGGGCGACTTCAAACGTCGTTCTCAACGACGCTGAAACCCGTTGGGTGACCTGTCGGGCGAAGGTCTCGTGCAATTGATTGATGGAAGCGAGTTGCTGTGGCGTAAGCCCGGCGCCCCGGGTAAAGACGAACGGAACGGGATTGGCCACCAGCGCGTGATTGCTCTCTCGGGCATTCGCCGGCGAGCGCCTCGCGTCCCGCAGAAGCGCGTCAATTTCGTCCTGATTCAGAACCCTTTCCATGAGTTCGCTCCCTCAGACACGGTAGGAATAAAGCCGGGCCCAGCCGAAGACATCAAGTCCTGCAGCCTGGCGCGAAGCCGCAGCAAGGCGGCCGAGTGAAGCTGCGAGATGCGTCCCTCGCCGACACCCAGCACCGCGCCGATCTCCTTCATCGTCAGCTCTTCCACGTAGTAGAGCGACAGCATCTGTCGCTCCCGCTCGGGGAGCTCGCTGACGGCCTGAGTCAGATAGGTCCGCAGTTCCGATTGGAGACAGATGTACAGCGGATCCTCCTCGCGCGAAGCCGGAATGTAATTGCAGAGCTGGTCCCCGCGCTCGCTCTGGCCAGCCATGGCCTCCAGGCTGCCCAGGTCGAGCCCGCGAAGGTCTGTAAGCAGCTTCTGCAGAGCCGTGACCTCGATGCCCATCTCCTCCGCGATTTCGTTTTCCGACGGCGCCCGCGACAGAGATCCACTGAGCTTCTGCAGCGCGCTTTCGACCGCCCGGGCCTGCTTGCGCAACTCGCGGGGGCTCCAGTCGGATTCCCGCAGGCTGTCCAGCATCGCCCCCTCGATACGCAGTTTGGCGTATGTGGCGAGCTTGACGTCGCGACCGGGCTCATAGCGGTCGATCGCCTCCAGAAGTCCGACGATTCCCGCATTCACCAGATCTTCGATGGGTATATGCTCGGGCAGGCGGTTGTGAATCCGCCGCGCGATGTACTTCACCTGGGGCAGGTTTTCCATCACCTGTTCCTCGCGCTCTGCGGAACTCAGTCTCGCGACCGCCGCGTAGCTACGCTTTGCCTCTTTAGCGCTCGTTGCCATAGCTCCAGAGCTCCCGGTTAGTCATGATCGCAGCACCCCGGCCGATTGAATTTGCACGACGGCAGGGACCTCAGCAGGAGACAGCACCACAATCTTCGGCATCAGCGGCTCCAACAACCGCCGGAGGTGAAATCGCGCAGGCGAACCACAGAGCAGGGTCGGTACAACCGATCCGGTCTGGCCACCCATCAGGCTGCGAAGTCCTTCGGTCAGCTTCTTGAGAAACGATGCGGGAGACAACGCCGGATGATTGCCCGCGGCCGGCGGCTCGAAAACGTGCGTTATCTGTTCCTCGAGCTGGGGATCGACCGTAATCACCGTGAGTTTTCCCTGATCGTCGAGGAGCGGGCGGACCAGGGTCCTACCGAGCGCTTGGCGGATCGCCTCCACGAGAACCACGGGACTCTTGTTGATTGCCGCCGTGTCAATCAGCGTCTCGAGCACAGTAGTGAGGTCGCGGATAGAAACCTGCTCGCGAAGCAATTGCTGCATCACCCGCTGGACTTCGCCCAGGGTCAGCAGCTTGGGCACCAGTTCCTCGATCAGCTTGGGCTGGGTCTCGGAGATCGAATCGAGGAGCCGTTTCGTTTCCTGGCGCGTCAAGATCTCGTGGGCGTGCTGCTTGATGACCTCCGCCAGATGTGTTGCCATGGCCGATGTCTGGTCGACTACCGCGTACCCGGCGGCTAAGGCCCGCTCGCGACCGCCCGGTTGGATCCATCTCGCCTCCACGCCAAAGGCGGGCTCTCGCGTCGCCTTTCCTTCGATGGGTTGCCCTTCGATCTCCGAGCTGATCGCCAGCAACCAGTCCTGGTACATTTCCCAACGAGCAACCTCAGCGCCGCGAAGCTTGACCACGTATTCGCGAGGCTTCAGTTGAGGATCGTCAGTGAAGTGCACCGAGGGAACGACGAATCCGAGTTGCGCGGCGAGGTGTTTGCGCAACGCCCGGACCCGCTGGAGCAGTTGCCCGCCCTGGGCTTCGTTGACCAAAGGCACAAGGCCATAGCCCACCTCGACGGCTAGGTCATCCAGTTTGGGCAGCACTGGCGCAGCGTCGGGAGAAGTCGCTTTTTCGCCGGCTGGAGCGCCTGCCGCTGCTCGCTGGCTGGAAGCCAGCCCCTTGGCCCGGGACGCGAGCAGCGCCGTGAGTCCGCCGACAGTCATGAATGCGAACGTCGGCAGCCCTGGAATCAGCGCCAAAGTGAACATAACGCCGGAGGCGATCCATAGGGGGCGAGCGCGGGGCAGAAGTTGGCTGCTCAGATCAGCGCTCAAGCTTCCGTCCGCGGAGGCGCGGGTGGCTACCATACCGCCCGCTACGGACACCAGCAGCGATGGAATCATCGTCACCAGCCCGTCGCCCACAGTCAGAACCGTATAAGTGCGAAGTGCGTCCTGGAAGCCGATACCCAGATAGAAGACGCCGATCAAGAATCCAGCGATGATGTTGATTGCCGTGATCAGGATCGTCGCCACCGCGTCCCGCTGGCTGAAGCGGGCCGCGCCATCCATGGCGCCGTAGAACTCAGCCTCACGCCCGATCTGCTCGCGCCGGCTGCGCGCCTGTCGTTCATCAATCAGGCCGGCGGCCAGGTCGGCATCAATTGCCATCTGCTTGCCGGGCAGGGCGTCCAAGGTGAAGCGGGCGGTGACCTCAGCGATGCGGACCGCACCGTGGTTCACCACCACGAACTGAATCACAATCAGCGCAATGAAGAGCACGAAGCCCACCACGTAGTTGCCGCCTACCACGAACTTGCCGAAGGCTTCAATAACGTGTCCGGCCGCGGATGCTCCCTCGTTCCCGTGGAGCAAAATCCGTCGGCTGCTGGCGATGTTCAGCGACAACCGGAACAGGGTCAGAAGAAGGAGCAGTGAAGGAAACGCTGAGAACTGTACCGGCCGCTCGATGTACATGGAGGTGAGCATGACCAGCACGCCCGCCGTCAGACTGGTGGCCAGCAACAGGTCCAGGAAAACGGCCGGGACCGGAACGAGCATCACAAAGACCGTGGCCACGCCGAGCACGGGGACCACCCAGTCATTTCCTGTGCTCTTCGGCTTCGTTGCTGTTTTGGCCTTCACCACCATCAAATCCTCACCTGTAGGCTCGCGCGCGACTGAGCAATTGCTGGTTCAGGTGGCGTCGCTGAGCGCGGAACAGGAACGCCAGGATTTCGGCCACGGCTGTATAGAGCTTCTCAGGTATCGCCGCGCCAACCTCGACCGCCTTATAAAGCGCCTGCGCCAAAGGCTTGTTCTCTACAATGGGAACGTCATGCCATAAGGCATACTGCTTGATCTGCTGCGCCAGAAGGTTCCGGCCCTTGGCGATGACAACCGGCGCCGCCATGGATTCCGGGCGATACTCCAGGGCGACCGCATAATGGGTCGGGTTCGTCACCAGCACCGTCGCACGAGCCACGTCGGCCATCCGGAATCGCCGCCGTAGCTTGAACTGCATCTTGCGGATCCTCCGCTTGTTCTGTGGATTGCCTTCGGTGTCCTTGCCTTCCTGCCGGATTTCCTCCTTGGTCATGCGTAGGCTGCGCTCGTAGTTGGACTTCTGAAGCATGTAGTCGAGCCCGGACCAGGCAAGGAAGATGAGCGACGCCTTCCAACTCACCTCGAAGAGCCGGCCCAGAATCCAGGCAGCGGCAGTGGCCGGCGCGGCGTGGGCGGCGAGCGTCATCTGCGTCCAGTCGCGCGCAATGATCCCGGAGCAGAGATAGGTTATGAACGACAGCGGCACCAGCGTCTTCAGTGTGTTGCTGACCCCGCTCATTGAGAACATGCGGCCCAGAGTGCTTGCCGGGTTCAGGCGGCTGAACTTGGGCATCAGGGCTTTCGTGCTGAAGTTCATGCCGACCTGCGCGAGGCTTGCCAGGGCCGAAACTCCAGTGGCTGCGCAGACCGCCGGCAGCGACCACCGCGCCGCCGTCAACGCCACCTGCCTCAAGGCGGGAAGCGGAGACTGGAGATCACCGGCATTGGCCAGTGCCAGGAGATTGCACCACAACGCCCGCCATTGATTCCTCCATAACAGGAAAGGCTGCCAGGCGAGGACCATGACGAGAGTCAACAGCGCCAGGGAGGCCGAGAGTTCCCGGCTGCGCAGGACTTGGCCTTCCTTCCTTGCCTTGTCGCGCCTGCGTGGCGTCGCTTTCTCAGTCCGATTGTCTGCCATCGGTTCAAGTTCCTAATGCGCAAGTCGCAGCATGTGCTCACCGGTGCGAATAGCCCGCTCGAAATGTCCCTCGAACAGACTTGGCCAGAAAGCAAGGGTCCCACTAACCATAGCTACGCCGAGCAGGTCCTTCACGGAAATTCCAATCAACATCACGGGTAATTGCGGACTGGCGCGCCCAATGAAACCGAGCGTAAGGTCGATCATCAAAGCCGCCAGCATCAGGGGCGCCGCAATTTGCACACCTACACTCAGCATCGTGGCGGACGCCTTTAGCATCTCTTCGACGATCGCCTTGTTGGTCATCAGGGTACCGGGTGGCAGATAGTCGAAGCTTCCCGCCAGGGCGCGCAGCAACCAATGGTGAACGTCGAGACGAAAGAAAATCGAGATCGCGATCAGGTAATAGAAAATTCCGATTGCGGGGCTCTGGGCCTGAGTTGTGGGATCGATGAGGCTCTCGAGCGAATGCCCCATCTGAAGTCCGCAGAGCTGGCCGGCCACCTGGGCGGCCTCGAATACGAATTGAACACTCAGGCCGAGCGCCAGACCAATCATCGCTTCGCTCAGCGCAACCGACACCCAGTTGACCTTGAGCAGATCGGCCGATGCCGGACGGTAAATGGCGCACATGAGTGCCGAGAGCGCCACCGCCAGAGCGGCCTTGATTCTCGCAGCCACCGCTCCACTGCCGAGCAGCGGCAAGAAGACCATCACGGTGCTGACGCGAATGCCGACGAATAAGAAACGCGTCACAGCCGGATAGAGAAACGCTTCGATCTGTGTTTGAACATCCACGCTATGGGATCCGGAAACTCACACTAGTGCACATAAGGGTGAAAATCAGAGAGCAACTGCAAGGTAAAGTACTCGAGCTTTTTCAAAAACCACGGGGCCAGGACAAAGGCTACGGCCCCGGCCGATACCAGTCTGGCAACGATGCTGATGGACATCTCCTGAATGGATGTCAGTGTCTGGATGATGCTGACCGTCAGACCGACAATGACCGTAACGATCAGAACAGGCCCACTCAGCCACAGGGTGATCTCAAACGTCGACCTGGCCAGCGTGATAAATCGGTCTGGAGGCATTGATTGGACCTTTCTAGTAAAAGCTCTTCAGCAGCGACCCTACGACCAGGTTCCATCCATCGACAGCCACAAAGAGAATGATCTTGAGCGGTGTCGAGATCACAACCGGCGGCAGTTGCATCATTCCCACGGAGGTCGTGATCGAGGCGACGACCAGATCAATGACCAGAAATGGCAGAAACAGGACCATGCCGATTTGGAAGCCGGTTTTCAGCTCTGAAATCAGGTATGCCGGAATCACGACGCGCATCGGCAGATCATCGGAATTCCTGGGTCGGGGGGTCTTGGCCAGATCGACAAACAAGGCCAGGTCGCGCTCACGCGTGTAGTGCAGCATGAAGGTCCGCAGGGGCTTTGAGCCGACGTCCAGGGCCTGGATCGCGGTAATCCTGCCGGACTGCAATGGAACGATGGCGTCGGCGTAGACCTGAGTACCCACCGGTTGCATGACGAAGTAAGTGAGAAACAGCGCGAGGCCGACCAGGGTCTGGTTGGTGGGCACAGTCTGCGTTCCCAGGGCCTGACGCAGAAAATGGAATACGATCAGGATGCGGGAGAACGGCGTAATAGCCACCAGCAGAGCCGGAATCAACGTCAGCACGGTGAGCAGGACGACAATCGTCCAGGTCACCTGGCCGTTTCCTCCGAGCCCGGACAGGGGCAAGGAGCTGACCGGTAAGTCTGCGGGTGGTCCGGCCCAGGCGCGACTGGTCACTGACGCCCCGAACCCGATGCCCAGTGCGCAGTAGACAGCCACGCGCCGGGCGATCTGTGCCACGAGGGGCTTCACAGGAGGTGCACCTCATCATCCAGGCGGGCCGTTTGTGCCGGAGCGGACAGCTTGGCGAGCAGCGCCACCGAATTCGGAGCTCCGCCCACCAGGTACTTCTGCTGCTCAACCAGCACAACGGCGAGGAATCTTCTGTCTCCAAGTGAGAGTGTCTCGCAGAGACGCAACTGATTCTCACGACGCTTCAGGGAGATCGTTTGACTCCACCGTGTCGCGGCCGACAGGAGACGGCGAAGATTTCGGATGACCTGTTGCAGCACGGTTGGTTGTCGGTAAGCTTTGGCGCGACGTGTCTTCATGATGGTCTCTATTAGGGCTCGGTAACCCGAACACCGAGCCGATTTCCTATCACATCGAATTCCGCCCAACACAGTTTCACCCCGTTCACCCACAGCGGTATGGGACCTGCCTTGGAATGGTGCGAATTGATGACCGAGCCGACTCCAAGATCCAGCAGGTCGCCGACCGTGAAGCACCGGGCTTCGATCTCGGCGCTGAGGACGCACGGGAGCAGGCTCACAACGGCCCAGGGATTCTCTGCCGGGGCGTTTGCTCCGGAGTTGGGCTGGATTTCGGTAGCGGGTCTTTTGTTTTCCACTGGCTTAACGTTGAACAAGGAACTCGGTGAAGTAGATTTCTTTGACCGGAAGATCGGGGACCTGTTCTCTGAGGGCCTCCAGCAGGCGCTGCTTCAGCTTCGCTTTGCCATCAGGCGCGAGCAGGTCGGCGGATTGGCAGGTGGTCAGCACAGAGAGGACCACATCGCGAATCTTGGAGAGTAATAGCGAGCCCTTGTCGATCATGGGCTGTTTCTTGCCGATCTGGCCTATTCCGAGATCGATGCCTACTTTCAGAAACGCTGACTGATCGCTGTCGGCGAGGTTAACTACGAAGCTTTCGAGGTGTACGAGCGACTTAACTGTGTCGGGCGAGGCATCGTCCGTCCTCATCAGCGCCTCGCTGATGTGTTGGCGTGCGTTGACCAACCATACGGCACCGAGCAGTGCGAGCATGGCCACTGCTATCGCGAGTCTAGGAAAACGAGTTTTTGGGCTTGATCCTCCGGATTGAGTTTGTGCGGTCACGGCTCACGACAGTGCAAGCGTCGAGCCAAACACACTCAGACCCGAGCTGGTCCGATGGTCGTCCGGAAGGCTTTAGTACGATTCGACTTGGGGGGTGTGGGCTTCAGAGAAACTCGTAAAGTGATCGCTCAGCCGCGAGCCAGTCGTGGGTTAGGAGAGCTGGCTTTCATTATAGTTCTCTAATCATGTTCCCGCTGAGAAGGCTCTCCCCTCGGAAAAGGGGAGAGCCTGCGCTCGGGCAGCACCGTCCAGAATTACTGGCCGATGCCGAGGTCAATCGTGCTATTCGTGAAGATGTCGCTTTCGATGTTGAAGGCACGCGCGTTAGCTTCGTAGCCCTGCTGGGCGAGAATGAGATTGGAGAACTCGGTTGAGATGTCCACGTTCGATCCCTCCAGTGCTCCACCCTCGAGAGTCCCAAGTCCGTCGGTCCCCGGGATTCCCACGCTCGGAAGGCCCGACGCCAGACTCGACTCGAAGTTTCCGTTTCCCGTCTCGAGCAACCCCTCTTCGTTGGGGAAGGTGGCCAGCGCGATCTGGCCGAGCGCACTCACCTGGCCATTGCTGAACGATCCCTGGATGGTCCCGTCCTGCTCGATCGAGAAGGTCTGAAGCGTGCCGGCGGCGTAGCCGTCCTGCTGTGTGCTGGAGGTCGATGATGCCCCCGCAACCTGAGTTACCAGGGGTGCGTTCGAAGAGCTGAAGAGATTCCAACTGAAATCGAGAGCCTTCGCGCCGTCCGCCAGGTTCGTGCCGGACGGCAGCGTAATGCCAGCGACACTGCTGGAGGGTGACGTCAGAACTCCGGAGCCTGAGAACGTCAGCGTTCCGCTTCCCAGCACGACGGGGTTTCCGCTCTTCCCCACATCCGCGGCCGGAAGCGTGATCTGGTAGGACCAGGTGTTCGCCGCGGTTTGTGTGAAGTTGAACTCCACAACATGGCTGTTGCCCAGGGAATCGTATACGGTCACAGGTGTACTGTAGGAACCCTGGGCGGAGGATGCGAAGCTCTCCGATTCTGCGCCGGTCGCGGCGTCTGTCAAGTTATTCTTCGTAAAGCTGATCGCCGTGCCGTTACTCGCGGTTATTACCAGAGAGTTCCCTGAGAGCTCGGCTGTGAAGTTCCCGCTGGCGTTGATCTGATCGACCACAGTCTGCAGCGTATCGCCGGCTTGGGTTGTGTAGCTGAAGGTATCGGCCGGGTTGGCGCCGTCGGAGAACGAGAGGACACTGCCCGTTGCCAAAGTCGTACCGGCATCAATGCCCGTTCCGGTCTGCTGGCTTGCCGGGATTCCCGCATTAGCGTTGAGGTTCATCGTCAAGCTAACATTTGCCGTGGCCTCTGGGGGCGTCGTCTGCCCGATGTTGATCAGCAGGGGCTGTGTCGATCCGCTGGCATTGACCACTCCGTCCGTCGCCGGGAAGCCCATCACTTCGGAACCGTCCGGAGTCACCAGATTACCGCTCGAATTCAGCGAGAGGTCCCCATCGCGCGTGTAAAGTGTTTGGCCATTGTTTTGGACCTGCAGAAAGCCGTTGCCCTGGATCATGACGTTGCTGTCGACGCCCGTGTCCTCGGTGCTTCCTTCGGTGAAGTTGATCGAAGTCGAACCGATCTGCGTTCCCATGCCCTCCTGGATAGCGTTACCGGCGCCGTCGGTGCCGAGCTGCCCATAGAACAAGTCGCTGAAGTTCGCCGTGCTTCCTTTGAAGCCGGTCGTATTAAGGTTCGCGAGGTTGTTGGAAATGATTCCGAGGTCTTCCTGGCTCGCGAGCAGCCCCGAAAGCGGAATTGATAGTGATCCCATTTCTTTTTTCTCCTTGAGTTCCTCTCTAGTAGTTCTGCAGAGCTGAAGAGCTTGCCGCGGAGCCGGTCGTACTTGCGGCCCCGCCTCCGGTGGTGGCGTTACTGCCCCCGGCGAGCAGATTGTAAATGCCCGTGACCTGATCGAGCGTATCAAACTGAACCAGCTGACCCATGAACTGGGCGGGGTCGAGCGGATTGGTAGGGTCCTGCGCCTGAAGCTCGGTCGCTATAAGTTGAAGAAAAGAGCTTTGACTGATCGCTGTATTGCTGCTGGAACTCGTAGAACCGGTCGAGCTGCTGGCAGCCGAGCTTCCGGAGGTCGAAGTGCTCGAATCCATGGCTCGCGCGACGATCGGTGATAGCATTCCTTGGATATTCATTTCAGTGTCTCCTTCATTCGAAGGTCAGGCGCGCACGCTCAACCTTCCCCATAGATTTTCTGTTTGCCCGGCCTCAGTTTCCGATACCAATGACGGTTCGGATTCCGAGGCGTGCCCGCGGGCCTGTTGAGCAAGCCTGGAAAACGGTGTGGAATCATCGCGCTGCTGGTTTGAGCTCCACCCCGGGTCTGTCGAGTTTTGACTCGATGTCCTTACTACCGTCACCTGGTCCAACTGAACGTGCCTGTCGGCCAGTGACTGCTGCAGCGCCGAGATCTGGCCCACCAGCGTGTGATGGGCTTCCGGATTTTCGACGCCGATCGCGGCTCCGATTTTCCCGGCTTCCAAAGTGGCGCGAATTTCCAACGGGCCGAACGCGTCTGTGTGCATCTGGACGCGCATTTCAGTGCCATAGGGCAGGGAATCCAGCGTGGCTGCATTCACACGCTCCAAGTGCGCGGCGACGTTTTGCCACGCCTCGAGGGCTCCCTCCTGCATCGTCTGCGAAGCTCCTTCGGTCTGCGCCGAACCTTTCGCCGACGAGTCCGACATTACTCCCGGTCCGGACTGAGGCTGAAAGGCAACTACCGTGGTCGGACCGGACGATCCAAAGCCCGTCAAATTGAGGGTAGAGCAGCCAGGGAGTGGATAGTCTGCTGACACGGTCGCGGCATTTTGCCCGCCCGTCGTACTGGCACTTGCCGCATCAAGGGGAGTGCCGAACGAAACGGAGGTCGCGCCATCCCAGGCCGACTGTATTGTCGACCCTGTCGACGCCTGGCCGGCGAGTGCGGACTCTGTACTCGCGGCGGGTGAGTTCCACGCCGAGGTGAAGTCCGAATGCAATGACAACCCAGCCTGCGCGCCCGCCTGTCCGGATGAAGCTGCTCCGGCGGAGCCATTGCCGCCGCCCGGGAACGCCGTCATGGCGTCCACTCCATTGAGAGCGCCAGTGAAGCCTTCAGGTGCTGGAGAGTAAGCTCCACGAAAGTCCGGAGGTGCGACTAAAGAAGTGTTGTGCGACGTCGAGCCCTTCGTTGCGATGCTTTCGTTACTTTGGATACCACGGGAATCAGCGTCGGCAGACTTTGAACCATCTTGAATCTGGAACCTTGGATCGGGAGGTCCTGAGCTTGCCTCCTTCGCGTCCGCTGCAAGTGCCGGTTCACCGGAGAGGCCTTCCAGCGCAACCGCCGGATCCGGCGAGGCGTTTCCTGGCTCGACGACCGGACTGTTCGAGTCGCCTTCCATGTTGGCCCCGGAGCCATCTTCCGCGCCTGAACCATCTTTCACGCTCGTTGACTTGCCGGCCGAGGTTGAGCTTTGAGCGCCGTCCGTTGAACCTGCCTGCGAGGGCACAGCGTCGCCGGTCGATCCGGGCTCAACTTCGCAATTCGCTAGCTCCGCGTCGGAATCGGCCGAATTTGTTTCCGCGAGGGCGCTCGGCTGAGCGGCTATCGTGAAGTCGCAGGACGTCGCAACCGGCGTTGCGAAAGGCGCGGGGGTTGGAACGCTAAGGCCGACGAGTGATTGCGAGGGCTCGTTGGCTGTCTCAGGAGCAGCCTGTGGAGACGATATCTTTCCCGCAACACCGCCCGCGAGTTGAGCGGTTGGGAGCGCGGGCATCCTGCCGGCTTCTGCGGACTGGCCGTCGCTCACCGCTCCGGTACGCTCGGGTGAAACTGCGGTTCCTGATCCACTTGCCTGTGGCCTGACAGTATCGGAAGCCTGCTCACCGGCAGATTCACGCGGTGTAGCCCGTGTAGCCCCTGCAGCCACTGTAGCCACTGTAGACGGACCGGCACTTTCGTCTTTCTTCACCGCCCCTTGGTTCCGTGAGTCCGACGCGCGATCGCTTGGCGCCACTTCCGAGCGTGCTGCTATGGCGTCTTGAAGGTGCTCTGAAAACGAGCCGCTCGATACTGCGCTGGATTCCATGTTGCCCATGTTGCCCATATTGCGAAGCCCGGAGATTCCGCCCGATGTTGACTCGCCTACGACATGTGGCAGCAAAGCGTTCATGGCTCTCCGTCGCCGAGACCATTGCATTCGCAACACCAGAACCGCCAGAGTCTGCACGTTTCAGTTATGGCCTTCATTTCCAAGCGCTTACAGCGCCACAACACGCAACCTATCGAGCTCTGCAGCAGCCGCGCGCGATCTCCGGCGGCAAGCGTTGCCTAGCAAGCGGGCAATCAGTTTCCGGTTGCCGGATGAATCCGCAGTCAGCCGACGAGGCATCCGGAATCGATTTCCCGGTCCCCAATATCGGTTTCATCTGCCTCTATAACCATCCGGCTATCACACGCCATGGTCGCAATAAATCGTTTGACGCGAAGGGGGGGTAACGGAGCATGATGGACGCCATACTCGGGTAAGTATCCATCAGCGGCGCGAGGCCCATAGGGCGAAACAGGGAGGCGTTATGCAAAAGTTCAAGCGGCTATTCGCGATTTCGGCGAGTTGTTTGTTCATCCTGGCACCGGCGATTGCCGCGCCGGCACAGACTCTCACCGTGCTATACAGTTTCTCCGGCGGCGGCGACGGCGCCGGCCCGCAGGCTCCGCTGGTGCAGGCCACAGATGGGAACTTTTACGGATCAGCTGACGAAGGCACCAACAACTATGGAACGATTTTCAGAATCAGCTCAGGCGGCGCGTTCACGGTGCTACATACTTTTGAATTGACGGACGGTGCCCACCCCGAAGCTGCACTGATCCAGGCTGCCAATGGGAACTTCTATGGCACTGCGCCGCAGGGTGGAAGCAACGGCTATGGCACGCTCTTTGAGCTGACGTTGAGTGGCACTTTTACGGCGCTTCACAATTTCTGCTCGCAGAGCAATTGCAGGGACGGGGCCACACCGCAAACAGCGCTCGTTCAGGCTGCCAATCAGAGGCTTTTTGGTACCACCGGCGCCGGTGGTACCAATGGCTATGGTACGTTGTTCAGGGCCAACCCGAACGGCACTCCGACGATCCTTTACAATTTCTGCAGTCAAAGTGGTTGTGCGGATGGCCTCGATCCCTACGCACTGATCCAAGCCGCCGATGGGAGCTTCTATGGGACAACCGTGCAGGGCGGCAGCAGCGCTAACTGTACGGGTGGTTGCGGCACGGTGTTTCGAATAACGCTGGGTGGCACGCTAACGACGCTGCACAGCTTCGACCTGACAGACGGTGGGAACCCCTACGAACTAATTCAGGCCATCGATGGGAACTTCTACGGAACCACGCTGGCAGGTGGCACAAGCGAAGCCTGCGTGGATGGCTGCGGGACTGTCTTCAAAATAACGCCAGGTGGAACCCTGACGACGTTGCACAGTTTCGATCTTACAGACGGCAAATATCCTTCCGGAGCACTGGTTCAGGCCACTGATGGCAGTTTTTACGGAACAACCCTCGAAGGCGGCGATAGCGGCAGCAGTTGTTTGTACGCCACCTGCGGCACAATCTTCAAGATCACTCCCGCCGGGAGGCTCACTACTCTTTACGACTTTTGCTCTCTATACCAGTGCTACGACGGCGCGAACCCCGTGGGAGGGCTAATACAATCCACCGACGGGAACTTCTATGGGACTGCCGAGACCGGCGGGAGCGCCGAGACCGGAGATTGCTCTCCTTCCTGCGGCACTGTCTTCAGGCTGTCCGTGGGTCTGGGTCCATTCGTGGAGACTCAAACCACTTCAGGAAGGGTCGGCGCGCACGTCAACATCCTTGGAACAAGCCTGACCGGCGCAACCGGCGTCACGTTCAACGGCACATCGGCGACATTCACAGTCGTCTCGCCGTCGCTGATCACGACCACCGTACCGGCAGGCGCCACCACCGGCACGGTCCAGGTGGTCACGCCCGGCGGGACGCTTTCGAGCAACGTGCCGTTCCGCGTGATTCCGTAGCGCAGGGCCCGCTTTTGGCCCTGCGGTATTTCACCTGGAATCCTCCTAGAGGCCGCACGGCTTGGAAGACGAGCCCTGCGCAAACTCGCTACCTCGGTTGGGAGGGCTCTACCGATCTCGCTCGTCGCAGCCCGAATTCGTCATCCAGACGTTGTTGCTCGCGTCGCTCTTGCTCGCGCTTGTAAGCTTCGAGTTGAAGATCGCGAAGCCTCTCCAAAGTTTTACGTTTACGCTGGGCGTCGCGAAACGCCCGCTCCTGCTGATGACGCTGTTCGGTCATGGCAGCCATCTTCTGCAGCAGGAGTTCCTTGCGGCGGCGCGATAAGACCATCCCGGTGCGCACCAGTTGCACATCGGCGGCAGGCATTCCCGCCGCGAGCTGCTTACACAAGTCTTGCGCGGCATCTGCCACGTCCTGGTCGAGCCGTTCACACTGGAGCCGCAATTGATTGATCGCGGACAGTATCAGTGTGAGGCGAAGACGCTCGCGGTCCTCGAGGCTTTGGCGGAGGCCGAGGACAGGCTGCAGGCGAAAGTGAAAGGCCATAGCAAATCAAACCGGCAATCCGAGAAGCTCGGAAAAGCTCTGCTGAAGCGGGGGCGTGGCGGCAACATCCTGTTGAAGATAAGAGGTGATCGCGGGCATCGCCGCCACGGCCTGGTCCAGCACGGCGTCGAGGCCCTTCTGGTACGCGCCCACACGCAGCAGATCCACGGAGCCTGCGTAGGCGGCGAGCAACTTCCGGACCTGTTGCGCCTTGGCGATGATCTCAGCGGGTGCTACGGTTGACATCAGCCGGCTGAGACTGTCAGGAACTGAAATCGCCGGATAGTGACTTCGCACTGCCAGTTGACGATCGAGGAGGATATGCCCGTCGAGAAGCGATCGTGCCGCGTCGACCAGAGGGTCCTGTTGATCGTCTCCCTCCATCAAGACGGTATAGAAGGCCGTAATGCTGCCCTTCCCGAATTGGCCCGCGCGCTCCACGAGCCGCGCCAGCAGGGTAAAGACCGAAGGCGTATAGCCCTTTGATGTTGGAGGCTCCCCGGCAGCGAGACCCAATTCGCGTTGGGCCATAGCGATGCGAGTCAACGAGTCCATGATGAGCAGCACGCTCTTGCCGCATGAGCTGAAGTACTCAGCGACCGCCGTGGCAGCCAGCGCGCCCCGGATGCGCAGCACCGGCGACTGGTCGGAAGTGGAGACGATAACCACCGAACGCTCGAGGCCCGCGGCGCCGAGGTCCTTTTCAAGGAATTCGCCTACCTCGCGTCCACGTTCTCCGACGAGCGCCAAGACCGTGACATCTGCCGCGCTGCCCCGAGCCATCATGCCGATCAGAGTACTCTTGCCGACACCGCTCCCGCCGAAGATGCCCAGACGTTGGCCGCGGCCGCACGTCATGAAGCCGTCGATGGCGCGAATCCCGCAGCCCAGCGGCTCCTTGATCAATCTGCGATCCAGAGCCTTGGGGGGAGCCGCATCGAGCGGCCAGATCTCTCTTGGCCGGCAGGCGGCTCCGTGGTCGATGGGCGCGCCAGTGGCGTCAATCACGCGACCAAGCAGTTCCGGTCCCACTCGTACGGTCGGAAATTGGCCGCGGGCGGCGATGCTGTCTCCGAACCGGATGCCCCTGGTGCGATCCAGGAGCATGGAGAGGACCGTTGATCCGCGGAAGCCCACTACCTCGGCAGGTACGGCATTGCCGCCGCGATCGATAATCTCGCATTGCTCGCCCACGGAACAGACCGGACCCTGAGACTCTACGATGTGTCCGACGGCCTTGGTGATCTGACCTGTCCAGCAATGAGCCGAGCAGGCCTCGACGCGCTGAAAGAAGGGTGCAAGTAACTCGGACATAAGTCTCAGGACGCTGCGCGGACGGCCAGAAGATCGAGTAGTCCACGCTCAATTTCGCGGAATTGATGATCCAGGGAGATTTGGCTGCTGCCGACTTCGGTTTCCAGAATGCAACATCCGGGCGCCAGGGCCGGGTCGCCGATGACCTCCGCGTGCGGTTGTACGTTTTTCAATGTCCCCATCACCTGACGCCACTTGAAGACGTCGTGCTCGGGGACAATCAGCTTGACGCGGCTACCCGCGGCTACCTTTTCCAGCGCGACGCGAATTGTCCCCGTAAGCACAAGCGGATCGGTCTGAGCCTCCCGGTGGAGGATCTTGCGGGCGACGGCGAGAGCGAGTTGTACGACGTCTGCCTCAACCTGCTCGAAGTACGACCTCCGCTGCCGATCGAATTGGCGTAGCGCCTCGGCAACCGTCGCTCGCTCGCGGACCAGCGCCGCCTCGTACTCGTTCCGCAGCTTCTGCTCTGACTCCCGCGACTTGGCTTCCAAGGCGCTGATCCTGCTTTGTAATTCTTCCTCGCTGTAGCCGCCGAATCTGCCCCTACCCTGCGACTGCAGATTCGCCCAGAGAGACCGCGCCGGCGATACGCCGTTCGCTGCCCCGCTGTTCGTCGGTTCAGTGGGGCGCGCACTTTCAGCGGACGGCATTGCGTGGTAGATGAAAGGCTGCGGCTTTGCCCGATCGACACCTTGCGCCTCGGGACTCTCCTGGCTAGACATAAGCTCCTTCTTCCTCTTCTTGCTCGTTCTTTAGCACAATTTTGCCTTCAGCCTCGAGCTTCCGCGCAGCATCAACAAGGTCTCGTTGAGCCTGGGCGATGTCGCGCGCCCGAACGGCGCCCAGCACGTCGATATCCTCCTTCAGCATCTCCGCCGCGCGCGATGACATCACTTTCAGGAAGTGCTCTCTGACCTCCGGCGTCGCGCCTTTCAACGAGATGGCGAGCGCTTTCTTGTCCGCTTGCGCCACGATTTCGCGTATCGAGACCTCGGGCACAAGCAGGAAGTCATCAAAGGTGAACATCTGATTGCGTATAGCCTCGGCGAGATCCGTGCTTCGGTTCCCGATCGATCCCAGGATGGTCTTCGAGAAAGACCCATCCAGCCGATTCAGCACGTTGGCAGCGGCTTGCACTCCGCCGCAAGCCACCGCGTCTTGCTTGCCCAGGCTTTGGATCTTCTTGTGCAGCACCCCGAAGATCTTCTGAACTATCTCGGGAGAAGACGGCCTTAAGCTCGCAAGCCGCGTGACCACCTCCGCGGCCAGCTCTTCGGGGAATATTTTTAATAAAGCAGAAGCCGTCTTGACGCCCACGTGGGCCAGCAGCAAGGCGATAGTCTGTGGGTTCTCGCCTTCGAGCAGCCGAGCGAGTTGTTGAGGATCAGCGCGCTGAAGGAGGTCAAGATCCCGCGACGAGAGCGCTTCCATTCGGGTGACCTGCTTGACGAGATCCTTGGCAACTGCCTCGCCGAACGCCACGACCAGCAGACGGTGCGCGTATTCAGCCCCGCCCTTGGCGGCGTATTCCTGGGCCATTCCAAGCTTGCTGAACTCTTCGAGAACCTGCACCGCCTGCTCGTTCGACACGAAGTCAATCCGGGCGATCTCGCGGGTCAACTCTTCCACGTCATCATGAGGCAAGTGGCGATAGACGCTGCTCGCCGCTTTATCGCCGAGCAGGACCATCAAAATCGCGGCCTTCTGAATTCCGCTGAGCTTCTCTTGGGTTCGAGCTGCCATGCCTCACACCACGGATTAGCGTTGTCTTACCCAGTCCTGAACCAGACGAGTGGCAGGTAAGGGTTCCTGGGTTATGCGCTGGCCGAGCGCCTCCTTCAAGGCCGCAACGGGAGCAGGCCGCGCCGCCCCCAGCGCGGCCTCGATGCCCGGCGCGCCGTTGGCACCATTAGCGGCCAGCGCCGCCTGGGAGACCCGCGCTGCGGGCGCTTCACGAAGCGTTTGGGCAAGCTGCTTCTTGAGCGGCTTAAGGATCAACAGATACATCAGTATGAAGAGGACGCCCAGGCCGACATAACGGATCACCGGCATCCACTGGCCAACCGCCCGCGGTACGCGGTCTGCGAACGTCGGCGGCGCCGGAATGTCCGAGGGATTCGAGGCAAACGACATATCCTGGACGATCAACTGATCGCCGCGGGTTGCGTTGAAACCGATCGCGGCTTTAGCCAGACCCTCGATCTGCTGCATCTCATCGGGCGTGCGTTTGCGACGGCTCTCCACCTTCTTGCCGCCTTGCATAGCGCTTTCGACCGCGTCGTCTACCACGACAGCCGCCGAGATTCTTCGGATTCCGCCGGCAGGCAAGACAGTGTGCTTTAGAGTCCGGCCCACGCCAAAGGTCTTGTTCTCCCTACGAAGACCGGTAGCCGGGACGGCGGTGGGAGCCGTGCTCGATGCTTGGGTGGCCTGCGCCTGTGGGACGTTGCTCGCTGCGCCAGGCACGCCTTGGGCTAGCTGCGCGAGAGAGGCTTCGTCTCCCGTCATTTGGGAAGTGAAGACCGCCGTGTTGGCGGGATCGTAGGTCTCCTGGGTGGTCTCGTTCGAGCCGTTCTCGAACTCCACAGTGACGCTGGCTCGTACTGCATTGCTGCCGACGAAGGGCGCCAGTGTGTTTTCCAGTTTCTGCTCGAGCTCCGTCTCCATGTCCTGGCTGGCCAGTTGCCCGCCCGCTTGCGGAACCATGGGAACGTGTCCGTCAGCGTTAACCACTTTGACGTCTTCGGGCTTCATGTTGTCGACCGCATTGGAGACGAGAAACGTGATGGAGTTCAAATCCTCGTCAGACAGCCGAACTCCCGGGTGAAGCCTCACAAGCACCGATGCCTTGGCGTCTCTCTGCTGGTCGGTAAAAACCGATTCGTGGGCCACGGCGAGATGAACCCGAACGGCCTCGATGCCGTCCATCGATTCGATGGTTCTCTCGAGCTCACCCTCGAGCGCGCGCTGGTAGTTCACTTGTTCCACAAAGTCACTGCCGGCCCAATTCGGTTTGTCGAAGATCTCGAACCCTAAATGACCACTCCGGGGCAGGCCCTCTGCGGCCAGATCGAGCCGGGCCCTGGCGGCCGATCCCGCCGGGACGCTCAGTCCTGTGCCATCGCTTGTGAGCTCGGCCGAAATTCCGCGAACGGCGAGGTGCTGGACTAATGTCACCCCTTCGTCCGTTGAGAGTCCGGAGTAGATCGTCTGGTATTCGCTTCTGCCCATGAGGATTACAAAGCCGTAGATCACGCCGGCCACCAGGACCGTGCTACCGGCCAGGATGATGCGCTGGCGCGCGCTCAGACCTTTCAGGAAAGCCGTGAACTGTTGACCGAATTGGGTAGCACTTGGCGCCATAAATCAGACCTTGATTCGGAATCCCTCAGAACTGCATCTGCGAGACCTGCTGATATGCCTGCACGATCTTATTGCGTACCTGCATGACGAGCTGAAATGAAAGGTCGGCTTTCTCGACCGCGCTCATAGCGGCGTGAATGTCCTCTCCCTGGCCGGTGACCAGGTTCAGAACGCTTTGATCCGCTTCGTTCTGCAGTTGCTGGACATGTTCCAGACTGCCTTTGAGTGTGTCCCAGAAGTTCGACGGGCCGTCGGGGGATTGCTCTCCGTTCGCGATCGGTCGATCAATGGGAGTTGAATCGATTGGGGGTAATCCTTGAATTGGACTCATCACGTCTCCGTTCCTCGTCAGTCACACCAAGCCCGATCAGCTCAGAATGGCGAGAGACTCCTTGATCATCTGCTTCGTCGATTGAATGGCTGATACGTTGAGTTGGTACGCCCTGGCGGCTCCCATCAGGTCCACCATTTCCTCAATGGGGTTGATTGCGGGGAAGGCGACAAACCCTTGGGAGTCGGCATCAGGATGCGAAGGGTCGTAGCGGCGCACCGCCGGAGTCGGATCACTGACGACTTGGGTGATTTTAACCCCTTGGACATTCTCGTCCCAGGCGGCACTGAGTTGATCGGCAAAGCTATCGCCGCCGGCCGGCGCGGAGCTGAAGACCACTTCCTGCCGCTTGTAAGGTCCGCCCTGTGGCGTGCGGGTGGTTTCCGCGTTGGCCATATTGCTGGCCACCACTTCGGCGCGTTCGCGCTCCGCGGTCAGCGCAGAGCCACTGAGGTCGAGCATTGCGAAGAGGTTCATGACGTCGGATTGCCCTCCTTGATGGCGTCCAGGAGCTGTTGATACTGATGCTTGAGCATCTGGGCGCCGATACTGAACTGAAGTTGCGTCTTCGCCAACAGAAGTCCCTCACGGTCCATGTTGACGTTGTTCCCGTCCGGTCTCTGCATCAGTCCTTCGACCTCAACAACTTCGGGCTCGGGCGCCGGATTAGTCTCGTCGCTGGCCCGGCGGAGCTCGGTCTCGAAATCAAGGTCGCGCGTGTGATAGCCAGGCGTGTCCACGTTCGCCATGTTGCTTACGATCAACTCCTGGCGTTTCGCAGCCAGATCGAGATAGTGCTCGATGCGCGCTGTGACGTCACTATCGAAGAAACTCACAGCCAACCTCCCGCTCGCGAGGCGGAAGCCCGTACTCGCGAATCTTGTTGCGAACCGTCCGCAGGCTAACACCGAGCATGGCAGCAGCGCGGGTGCGATTGCCTCCGGTCGCCTCGAGAGTCCGCTCGACAAGCTGTTTCTCCACCTCGCGCAGTGTCAGGCCGGCCTCAAGTGCATTCGGGTCTCCGGACGTTTTGGGGAAATCAATTCCCTCCAGAACCTCCAATCCCACCAGCGGTCCTGACGAAAGGGCCAGACCTCGCCTAACAAAGTTCTCCAATTCGCGAACGTTTCCGGGCCAACTGTATTCTCTCATTCGTTGCAGAAGGTCCGACCCGAAGCGGATGGCCGTCCCGGCATGGGAATGCTTGGCCACAAAGTGCCCCACAAAGTCAGGAATATCGTCTGCGTGTTCGCGCAAGGGCGGCAGTGCCATAGGCACCACATTCAACCGGTAGTACAGGTCCTGCCGGAACATGCCGTCCTGGATCAATGCGCGAAGCGACCGATTCGTGGTCGCAACGACCCGCACGTTAACCCTCAGGGGGTGGGTGTCGCCCAGGCGGTCCACTTCCCTTTCCTGCAAAACGCGGAGCAACTTGGGCTGGAGACTGAGCGGCAGCTCACCAATCTCATCGAGCAGAAGCGTGCCCGTGTGGGCGAGCTCGAACTTGCCGGGGCGGGTCCCGGTCGCGCCGGTAAAGGCGCCACGAACGTGACCGAACAGCTCGCTTTCCAACAGGTGCTCGGGAAACACCGCGCAGTTAACCGCCACGAAAGGCGCGTTCGAGCGCGGGCTGCATCCGTGAATGAAACGAGCCAAAACTTCCTTGCCGGTGCCGCTCTCAGCCTCAATGAGGATGTCTGCTTCTGACCGCGCGACCTGGCGGGCGCGCTCAAAGACCGATCTTAAGGAGCCGCTGCCGAGGACCGGCATGCCAGGGCCCGGATTCTGGCAGGGGGCTGCGGCCTTGGAAGTGCCTGTGGC
>JASHPE010000223.1 GCA_030038235.1 Terriglobia bacterium | reverse complement strand
GGGATCGGGATTCTGCTCGTTGACTTTTGCCTCGGAGGTATCAATAATTGGACGTAATACCAATTCGCCGGCCGCGCGCTTGGCAGCGGGGAGGAGCGCGCGAGCCGCTGATAATCGCAGCTTCATCAGCTCACAATCCGCGAGGTCCCGAATGGCTACCGTTGCCACCACGCCGACCAGGATCAAGAACGGAACCCATCGAAGCGTGAAAACGACTGAGACCGCCCTTCAACGCCAATCCGGCAATCATTCCGAAGCCCAGGCGGCGGCCCAAAGGAACGGCGACGCCGCTGCGGCGGACGTCGCGCCGATCAGAGCAACCATTGGCGAAACCGGGGCGCAACTGGCAGCTTCGACATTGTCGAGAGCTGATTTGCTTAGCGCCTACCGCACCATTTACCTCTCGCGCAAACTCGACGACAAAGAGATCCAACTGAAGCGGCAGAACCGGATTTTCTTTCAGATTAACGGCGTGGGCCACGAAGCCCTCAATGTGGCCTGCGCGCGGCACCTGAGGTCCGGCTACGACTGGTTCTATCCCTATTATCGCGACCGCGCGCTGTGCCTGGAACTCGGCATGACGCCGCTCGACATGCTGCTCACGGCGGTGGGCGCGAAGGACGATCCGCAATCCGCCGGGCGCCAGATGCCGTCGCACTGGGGCTACAAGCCGGCGCATATCGTCTCGCAATCGAGTCCGACCGGCACTCAGGCGTTGCAGGCCCTGGGCGCCGCCGAAGCCAGCCTCTACTACGAACATGTGCGCGAAGCGGCGGAATTGGCTTCGAGCTTTCACCGCGACGAGGTGGTTTACGTTTCGGTCGGCGACGGCGCCACCAGCGAAGGCGAGTTTTGGGAGACGGTGAACGGCGCAGCGCTCCGCGGAGCGCCGCTGTTCATCGTGGTGGAGGACAACGGCTACGCTATTTCCGTGCCCGTGGACGCGCAGACGCCCGGAGCGAACATTTCCCACCTTGTGCGCAACTTTCCCGGTCTGCTGGTTCAGGAATGCGACGGCACGGACTTTGCTGCGGCCTACGAGGCGGCCGGACGCGCCGTGGACTACGCGCGCCGCCGTCAGGGTCCGGCCCTGCTGCACGCCCACGTGATTCGCCCCTACTCCCACTCGCTGTCGGATGACGAGCGCCTCTACAAATCGGAGGCGCGCCGCCAGGAGGAAGCGCGGAGAGATCCTTTGGCGCGTCTCCGCCAGCGTCTGCTCGGCGGAGGTCTGGCGCAGGAAGCGGAATTGAAGGAAATGGAGAGCGCGGTGGAGCGCGAAATCAACGAAGCGACGGATCGCGCCCTGGCCGCCGAGCCGCCCGATCCCTCCACCGTGATGCTCTACCTCACCTCGCCCAACGTCGATCCCACCGCCGGCGACTTCGATCGTCCTGCCGTGCCCGAAGGCGATCCCAAGACGATGGTCGATCTCATCAACCTCTGCCTGCGCGACGAAATGGCGCGCGATCCGCGGGTGGTGGTGTTCGGCGAAGACGTGGCCGACTGCTCGCACGAGGACGAATTGCCCAAGGTGAAGGGCAAAGGCGGCGTGTTCAAGGCCACCCAGGGCCTGCAGCGCCGCTTCGGCAGCCCTCGCTGCTGGAATTCCCAGCTTGCAGAGGCTAGCATAGTAGGCCAGGCAATCGGAATGGCGACGCGGGGCATGAAGCCGGTGGTCGAGATCCAGTTTCTGGACTACATCTGGCCGGCCATGATGCAGATTCGCGACGAGCTGGCGGTGATGCGCTGGCGCTCCGCCAACGCCGACTCCTGCCCGGTGGTGATCCGCGTGGCGGCGGGCGGATACCTCTCCGGCGGCGCCATCTATCACAGCCAGTCCGGCGAATCGATTTTCGCGCACCTGCCCGGCCTGCGCGTCATCATGCCTTCGAACGCGCTCGACGCCAACGGCCTGCTGCGCACCGCCATCCGCTCGGACGATCCCGTGTTGTTCCTGGAGCCGAAGCACCTGTACCGGCAGACACACAATCGCAGTCCCTACCCCGGCCCCGACTACATGATCCCCTTCGGCAAGGCGCGGTTGGAGCGCGTGGGCGACGACCTCACCATCGTCACTTACGGATCGCTCGTGGTGCGCGCTGCCCAGGCGGCGAAGCAGCTGGAACGCGAGGGAGTCAAGGCGGAAATTCTGGATCTGCGCTCGCTCGCGCCATACGACTGGGACTTCATCACGGCTTCGGTCCGCAAAACGAGCCGCGTCCTGGTGCTCCACGAAGACACGCAGTCCTGGGGATACGGCGCCGAGATCGCCGCCCGGATCGGCGAAGAGTTGTTCGAGCACCTGGACGCGCCGGTGCGGCGTCTGGCAGCCAAGGACGTCTACGTGCCGTACCATCCGACGCTCGAGGATGCGGTTTTGCCCCAGCCCGCGGACGTCTTACGGGCGTGCCGGGAGCTGGCAGCTTACTGACGTCGAGGAACGCGGAACCGAAGCCATCGTCACAGATCGGATATTCGCTCCGAATCGGAAAGATTGCTCCTCATTGGCAGCCTACTTGCTCCAGTCTCGTCAGGCGTGGGGCCAAGTCTATCTCGTGTGCCACACTTTCTCATTCCAGACCTGACCGCTGCGCCGCGGAAACCCATTGCGCCGCCTGCGGTGATCACCAAATAGACCGCCCTTGTCAGGGAGCCGCTGTTTTCGGATGCAAAAAGGGTTTTCAAACTTGGCATCACCGGGGTAGTATGTCTCCTTTAAGTTACGACGGGAGCGGCTGCGATCGAACTTCGGAGTGACGGAATGGTCCGGGGTCCCGGCCCACGCTGCGTCGCCAAAGTGTTGGCGACAAAGTCTCCCGCCAAGAGGATAGACGACTGACAATGTTCGCCGCAGGCCACCAGAGCGCTGCATTGTTATTGGCCGCCGCAGTGTCGGTTGCCAGGCCGGCGCCTGAGGTCTCGACCCCGTCCGGCGGACGGCGCTCGCTGCAAGCGGATTCCAGTCTCCGGCTTGCTCTGTTCTGGCTGGCTTATGTCGGACTCTACGTAGCGCTCGACAGATTCGCGGTTCATTTTCAAATCTGGCGGGATGTGAGCGCCTGGTATCTGCCCGCGGGTTTGACGACGGCGCTGCTGCTGGCCGCAGGCGTGCGCGCCGCCCCGCTGGCGATCGTTGCCATCCTGTCGGCCGCGCGAGTGAACTACCAAACGCCTCTGGAGTCGTGGAGATTTCTTCCGGCGAGCCTGGTAGTTCTGTTTGGCTACCTGGCAGGCGCAGTCATCCTGCGACGTGCGCCGACGATCGACCTCGGGTTTCGCCGTCTGCGGGATGGCGTGCGATTTGTGCTCGTGATGTTGAGCGCATCGGCCGTCGTGGCTTCTCTGGGCACGCTGACCGTGTTGGCAGATGGCGCGATCCGGCGGGACGATTACGCCTCTGCCGCCTTCCACTGGTGGCTGGGCGATTCCGTGGCCATCGCTGTCTTTACTCCCTTGTTGCTGATGTTCGTCATGCCCCGATTGCGCGCGTGGCTTGCTCGTTCGGACGGCGGCTCGGCGGCAGCGCTTGACGCCGGGCCGGGATTGGACGTGCCGGGCCCCACAGAGCTCGCGGAGTGGATACTCCAACTGGCGTGCATTGCGGCGGCTGTGTGGCTGGTCATCGTCTTCAAGCCGGTCGCACTTTTCGATCCGCTCTACGGGTTGTTCATTCCCATTATCTGGATTGCCGCACGGCATGGGCTGCGCGGCGCCATTGTGGGCTGTCTTGTCCTGAATGCGGGCGTCATGATCGCGGTGCAGGGCTCGGGCGCGCAACTTGGCAGCCTGCCGCGGCTTCAACTGGTGATCTTGACAATTTCCGTGACCGCCTTGTTCCTTGGAATCGTGGTGAGCGAGCGGCGTCAGACCGAACAGGCCTGGCGGGAATCCAAGGAAAGCCTGCGCAGCGAGAGCCAGCTTCTTGAATCAGTGTTGAACAGTGTGGGTGAAGCCGTCGTGGTGGTGGACGCACAGGGCCGGTACTCGCACTGGAATCCTGCTGCCGAGCGCATCCTGGGACTATGGGCTGTGGATGCGTGGCCGCGGCCCGAACAGCACGGACTGTACCTTCCGGACGGCGAGACGCCCTTTCCGCAGGAGGATCTGCCGTGGTCCAGAGCCGTGCGCGGGGAGTCGACGGACCAGGTGGAGATCCTGGTTCGCCATCGCAAGCGGCACCAGACAATCTGGACTAGCGTCACGGGCAGGCCGATCCTGGACCGCGAAGGAAAGGTCTGCGGCGGGGTGGCTGTCTTCCGCGACATCAGCTTGCGCAAACGAGCTGAGGAAGAGTATCGCACCGCCCAGGAACGGTTGAACGGCATATACTCCTGCTCGGTCGACGCCATGGCTTATGGCGCGCTCGACGGCACGCTGCTGGACGTCAACGAGGCTTTCCTCAAGCTCACCGGCTACTCGCGCGAGGAATTGATTGGGCGGAAGAAGTACCAGGTATTGACGGCCCCGGAATTCGCGGCGAAGGAGGCCGTGCTGCTTGCCCGGGTGATCCATACCGGAGAGCCCCAGGAATACGAAAAGGAGTACGTCCGCAAGGACGGATCGCGAGTAGCTGTCCTGATGGCGACGTTTGCGGTCAAGGGTAAAGACGGCGCGCCGGATGGGATCGGCGTCGTGATCAAGGACATCACGGAACGCAAGAAGGCCGAGGCGCTGCGCGCCGGCCAGAACCGCGTGCTGGAGATGATCGCAACCAGCGCTCCGCTGGAGGAGATGCTGGCGACCCTGGCCGCCGTGATCGAATCTCAGTGCCCGGGCATGGCTTGTTCGGTGCTGATCCTGGGCAGCGATGGTCGGCATCTCCGGCACGGCGCGGCTCCCAGCCTTCCGGCGGCTTACGTTCGAGCGATCGACTGCGCGGCGATCGGTCCGGAGGCGGGCCCTTGCGGGACCGCCGCCTGGCGCGGCGAGCCGGTGATCGTGCGCGACATCGAAAACGATCCTCTTTGGGCCGATTACCGCGAGCTCGCCTTGCCACACGGTCTCCGCGCCTGCTGGTCAACGCCCATCAAGTCACACGAAGGCAAGGTGCTCGGAACCTTCGCCATGTATTACCATGAGCCCAGGGGCCCGAGCGCTTCCGAGGTTCAGCTTGTTGACATCGCCACGCGCCTGGCAGGAATCGGCATCGAACGCAACCACGCCGAAGAAGCGCTGCGCCAGTCCGAGGAGAGATTCTCCAAGGCCTTCCGCGCCAGTCCCGCCGCCGTCACTATCAGTACTTTGAGCCAGGGCCGTTATCTTGACGCGAACGCCAGCTTTCAGACGCTGGTGGGCTACAGCCGGGAGGAATTGATTGGGGAACGCGCGGCAGATCTGGTCTGGCCCGAGGCGTCGGATCGAATGGCCTTCGTGAAAGCGCTGCGCGAAAAGGAAGCGGTTCGTGAAATGGAAGCTCGCATGCGTACCAAATCGGGCCAGGCTCGCGATGTTTTGATTTCGGCGGAACTCATCCGGCTGGGAGGTGACACCTGTATCCTCAGCATCACGCAGGACGTCACCGAGCGCAAGCGCGCCGAAGAGGCATTGCGCCGGAGCGAAGCGCAACTCAAAGAGGCGCAGCGGGTGGCGCAGGTCGGAAGCTGGAGTTGGGAGATCGACAGCGGCGTGATTACCTGGTCTGATGAGCTTTATCGGATCGCCGGCCTGGACCCTGGCCAGGGCCCGCCCCGCTATGAAGAGTTCTCCAAGCTTTATACACCGGAAAGCTGGCAGCGCTTGGAGCGCGCCGTCCAGGAGACACTACGCACGGGCGTGCCTTACGAAGTGGAGGCGGAGCGCGTTCGTCCCGACGGCAGCAGGCGCTGGGTGCAGGTCCGCGGGACCGCGCTACGTGACGGCGGCGGCCGCATTGTAGCCCTACATGGCACCTCCCAGGACGTTACCGAGCGCAAGCGGACCGAGGAAGCGCTGCGCCAATCGGAGGAGCGATTTTCCAAGGCCTTCCGTGTCAGCCCTGCGGCGATCAGTATCAGCACTCTCCGCGACGGCCGGTACGTGGACGCTAATGAAAGTTGCACCAGAATCCTCGGCTACAGACGGGAAGAGTTGATCGGCCGGCGGGCGCCGGAGTTCATCTGGGTGGACCCGCAAGACCGGGCGAGGTTTGCCGAACGCGTGCGGCGAGAGAAATTCGTTCGCGAAATGGAGGCGAGGCTTCGCACCAGGTCTGGCGAAATTCGTGACACGCTGCTATCCGCGGAGTTGATCCAGATCGGAGGCGAGGAGTGCCTCCTCATCATCACGGATGACATTACCGAACGGAAGCGCGCCGGGGAAACTGTCCGGCAACTCAGCCTGCAGAAGGAACTCATTCTGAATTCCGCCGGTGAAGGGATCT
The DNA here is from genome assembly GCA_030038235.1 of Terriglobia bacterium. GTDB lineage: Bacteria > Acidobacteriota > Terriglobia > UBA7540 > UBA7540 > Gp13-AA77. The sequence goes on along the minus strand of JASHPE010000223.1, from coordinate 23,466 downwards.
ATGGCCTCGATCTCGAAGGCCGCGTGACGTTCATCAATCCCGCGGCGGCGCGCATGCTCGGCTGGAACCCGCTGGAGTTGCTGGGCAGGACCCAGCACGATGTTGTCCACCACACGAAAGCTGACGGCTCCCCTTACCCTCGCGAGGAATGTCCGATCTACGCCGCATTCAAGGATGGGCAAGTTCACCGCCTCGACACGGAAGTTTTCTGGAGGAAAGACGGAACCAGCTTCCCAGTGGAATACACAAGCACCCCGATCCGCGAGGGCGAACGCGTGGTTGGCGCGGTGGTGACTTTCAAGGACATCATCGAACGGCGGCGCAGCGAGGAGGCATTGCGCAGCTCCGAGGCCCGCTTCCGGCGTGTCTTCTCCAGCGCGCCACTTCCCATGTGGCTTTGGGACTCCCGTACCTGGCGCTTTCTTGAGGTTAACCAAGCCGCCACCGCGCACTATGGGTACTCGCGCGACGAATTTCTGGCGATGCGCGTGACGGACCTGCTGCCGCCCGAAGAAGTGGAGCGCATGAAGGACGACTACCGGCGCCGCACCGAAGGACGCTACCTGGTGGAAACCCGGCAGCGGCTCAAGGATGGGCGCTTCATTGACGTCCATCTCACCTCCGACTTGGTGGAATTGTCCGGCCGCCGTGTCCGGCTGGTCGTCGCCGAAGACATCAGCGAGCGCAAGCGGGCGGAAGAGGCCCTCAACCAGCGGACGAAGGAACTGGAGCGCTCGAATGCGGACCTGGAGCAGTTCGCCTATGTCGCCTCGCATGACCTGCAGGAGCCCTTGCGCATGGTGGCAAGCTTCACGCAACTCCTCGCGGACCGGTACGGCGACCGGCTCGACGGAGAAGCCCGGGAATTCATCGCCTTTGCGGTGGAAGGCGCCACCCGGATGCAGGCCTTGATCGACGGGCTGCTGTCATTCGCCCGGGTTAAGACGCGGGCCAAAGAGCTTCAGCCCACCGATTGCCAGGCCGCGTTTCAACGCTCGCTCACGAACCTCCATGTCACGCTGCAGGAATCAGGCGCCGAGGTCTTATCGGAACAGCTGCCGACGGTACTCGGCGACGAATCTCAGATCGAGCAGTTGTTCCAAAATCTGGTCGGCAATGCTTTGAAATTCAGGAGCCGGAACCCTCCTCAGGTCCGGGTCTCTGCCCGGCGTAACGGCAAGGAGTGGATCTTTGCCGTGAACGACAACGGCATCGGAATCGACCCACGCTACAACGAGCGGATCTTTGCGATCTTTCAACGTCTACATTCGAGAAGCGAATACCCCGGAACGGGGATAGGACTGGCAATTTGCAAGAAAATCGTGGAGCGGCACGGCGGCCGGATCTGGGTGGAATCGAAGGTGGACCAGGGCGCCACCTTCTACTTCACTTTGCCGATTGTTGAGAGCATGCGAGCATGAGCGACAAGGAGCCACCCCTAGCCATGGAGATCCTACTAGTCGAAGACAATCCGGGCGACGTACGCCTTACGCGAGAGGCGCTGAGAACCGGCAAGGTCCCGAGCAACCTGCGCACCGTCGGCGACGGGTTCGAGGCGATGGCCTACTTGCGCAAGGAAGGCGAGTACAGCAACGTGCCCCAACCTGATCTGATCCTGCTTGACCTGAACCTTCCAAGGAAAGATGGTCGGGAGGTCCTTGCCGAAATCAAGCAGGATCCAGACCTGCGGCGGATACCGGTGGTCGTTATGACCACCTCGGCGGCCGAGCAGGATGTGATGAAGAGCTACGATCTTTATGCTAATTGTTATGTTACGAAGCCGCCTGACTTTGCGCGCCTGGTGGCGGTAGTCAGGGCAATCGAAGACTTCTGGCTCTCGGTGGCCAAGCTGCCGCCGAAGCGGGATCACAAGAGAGGATCGACGAATGGCTGAGAATGAGATCAAAGTTCTGTTAATCGAGGACAACCCCGGAGATGCCAAGCTGGTTTCCATGATGCTGGCCCAGGCAAAGGGCGCTTCCTTCCGTCTGGAAACCCGTGACCGGCTCGATGCGGGCCTGGAACGGCTTGCGCAAGGCGGGTTCGACGCGCTTCTGCTGGATCTCTCCCTGCCCGACAGTCACGGCTTCGAGACCTTCGACAGAGCGCACGCCGCCGTGCCTTTGCTGCCCATCGTGCTACTGAGCAGCCTGGATGACGAGACCGTCGCGTTGCGAGCCGTGGAACTCGGCGCGCAGGATTACCTGATTAAGGGCCGCGTTGACGACCATTCACTGAGCCGCGCCCTGCGCTTCGCCGTGCAGCGCCAGAAGAAGCAGGCGGCGGAGCTGCACAAGGACCAGCCGCCCGAGGGCGCCAAATTCATAGCTTTGGTGGGGGCGAAGGGAGGCGTGGGCACCACCACTCTGGCTCTCAACATGGCGGCGTGCATCGCCTGGGCGAAGCGCAGCGTCATTGCGGTCGAATTGAGGCCCTGCTACGGCACGTTTTCGCAGCAATTGGCCTTGACGCCCGAGTCGAATCTCGGCGGGCTGCTGGCGCTCGACGTTGACCGGATCAATGAGATGGAAATCCGCTCGCGCCTGATTAAGTTTCCTTCCAGCCTGCAGGTCCTTTTCGGACCTCAGACGATCAAGGAATCGAGGGAAATCGAAGCGGCCAAGGCAGAGGCCTTGCTGAAGGGGCTTGCGCACATGGCCGATTTCGTGGTGGTTGATCTGCCGGGCGGTTTTCCCGAGGCGAGCCGGGCTGCCATCCGGCACGCCCATTTTGGCGGCCTGGTAGTCGACAACGAGCCAGGCAGCATCGCCGCCGGCAAGGCGACGCTGGAGCAGTTGTGCTCCGCCGGCGTATCGCGAAACATCCTGAAAGCAATCATTGTTAACCGCTCGGCGCCAGAAACCGGCCTGCGCGTGAACGAGATCGGTTCGCAACTGGACTGCAAGGTCTTTGGCGTGGTAGCCGCGGCCGCGGAGCTGTGTTTGCGCAGCCAGAGGGCGGGCACGCCTTTTGTGCTTTCAGAGCCAAACAGCCTGGCTTCGGTGGCTATCTACGAAATGATTTACAAACTGCTCTCGCAGGACGCCGTGCGCGCCGGAGCCTGAGCGGCTGTCTCGGACGATTTCTGGCACCCGACCCGCCCTCGACGCTGGGTTCCTTCCGGATATCCCCGTGTAGTCCCCTGAACCCCCCGGCTGTTTCTGAGGTCTTAGGGTCGGCTGTCCCTATTCAAAAAAGTTTTTTCTTTCCAGAAGATGATCTATGGGAGTATGATGAGCCTATGCCGAGTCGAGGAGTTTCGCCGCTACAGGGTGAATTGCTGCAAGGCACGCTGGATATGCTGATCTTGCAGACCCTCGTGCTCGGGCCTGCGCACGGTCATACGATCGCGCATGTTATCGAGCACCGCTCGGAAGATGTTCTGCAGGTGGAACACGGGTCGCTCTATCCGGCGCTGCACCGCCTGGAGAATCGGGGGTGGATAGCCTCATTCTGGGGCACGTCGGAGAACAACCGCAAGGCCCGGTACTACCGCCTGACGCCCGCGGGCCGAAGGCAGTTGGCGCACCAGACCAGCCGATGGGAGGCGCTGAGCCGCGCGGTGGCACGGGTTCTGAAGCCCGTTACGGAGATTGAGTGATCGGGTCATCGGGCGATTGGATAGCCGTATGCGATGGGATCGTTTCTTTCGTCGCGCACAATGGGATCGGGAGCGCTCGCGAGAACTCGATGCGCACCTTCAGATTGAAGCCGACGAGAACGTGGCGCTAGGACTTTCGCCGGAGGAGGCGAGGTATGCCGCGCGGAGGAAGCTCGGCGACCCCGCTCTGATTCGCGAGGAAATCTATCGCATGAACAGTATCGGATTCCTGGAAATCCTGTGGCAGGACCTGCGCTACGCCGTCCGGCGGCTGCGCCAGTCACCTGGATTCACGATCGTCTGCATCCTGACGCTGGCGCTCGGCATCGGCGCCAACACCGCCATTTTTACCCTGGTGGACGCGTTGATGCTGAAATCGCTGCCTGTGACGAATCCCGGGCAGCTTTATCGTCTCGGGGACAACAATAATTGCTGTGAGATGACCGGAACCCAAAACGACGGCAGCTTTGTTCTCTACTCCTATCCGTTGTATCGGGAGCTTCGCGATCACACACCGGAATTCAGCGAGCTCGCCGCCTTCCAGCCCTTTTTGTCAGACTTGAGCGTCCGTCGCAGTGGATTTTCGACCGCCGCTGAACCCTGCAGCGGTGAATTCGTCTCCGGCAACTACTTCAGAATGTTCGGTGTCAGCGCCATCGCCGGACGCGCGCTCATGCCGGCGGACGACGCCTCTGGTGCGTCTCCCGTGGCGGTGATGAATTACCATACCTGGCAAACTCGCTTTGGCGGCGATCCTTCGGTAATCGGCAGCACTTTCACCATCAACACCGTGCCCTACACGGTGGCGGGCGTGGCCCCGCCAAGTTTCTACGGCGACACGCTGCGCTCCGATCCTCCCGATTTCTGGCTCCCAGTCGGACAAAACAGCCGATTGCGTCGGCCGGACGTTGAGTGGACCGGACTCGAGTGGCTTTATCTCATCGGACGCTTGAAGCCCGGAGTCAGGGTCGCACAGGCGCAGTCTCACCTGACGGCCGAGCTCCAACAGTGGCTCTCGGCCAGAGGGTGGGCTATGGGCTCGCCGCAAGAACGCAGCGATCCCGCTGCCGTGGACGCGGCGCGGCGAGAAATCGCCCTCCAACACGTCCACCTCACCCCCGCAAGCGGCGGCGTCGACAAAGTCCAGGATGACTATGCCGCCGGTCTGCGGCTTCTGGTGACGCTCTCGATCCTGGTGCTGCTGATCGCCTGCGCCAACATCGCCAACCTGCTGGTGGCGCGCGGGGCTGCCGGCCGCGTCCAAACGGCGGTCAGGCTGGCGTTGGGCGCGCCACGTCGGCGATTGATCCGGCAAGTGCTCACCGAAAGCGTCCTGCTGGCGGTGGCCGGCGGAGCGGCGGGGCTTTACGTGGCCTATGCCGTGGCGCGCGCCCTATTGCTGCTTGCCTTTCGTGGCGCGCACTACGTTCCCATCAGCGCCAGGCCTTCCCTGCAGGTACTTGGTTTTGCGTTTCTTCTGTCGCTGGTCACCGGCGTCGTGTTCGGAGTGGCGCCCGCCTGGATCGCGTCGCGTTCTGATCCCGCCGACGCCCTGCGTGGAGCCGGCCGCTCTACACGGGACCGCGTCTCGTTGGCTCAGAAGCCGCTAGTGATTTTGCAGGTCGCATTTTCCATGGTTCTGTTGATCGGAGCGGGCCTGCTCACCCAAAGCCTGCGCAATCTCGAAAACCAGCACTTCGGGTTTGTGACCCAAGGCCGCTTGATCGTAAAAGTCGATCCGGCGCTTGCTGGCTACACGCCGGGCCGCCTCGCGGGCCTTTATCAGGAGTTGGAACAGCGCCTTCAGCGGATCCCGGGGGTGCTTAGTGCCAGTTTTTCCGGTTACAGTCCCATGGAGGGTGACAACTGGAACCAGGACGTTTTTATTGAGGGGCGCACACCAATCGGGAATTCCAGCCAGGATCAGAACAGCTCTTTAGACCGCGTGGGCGCTCGTTACTTCGAGACCATCGGCACGCGACTGCTGCGCGGCCGCGCCATTGGCGATGAGGATACGCCCGGCGCACTCCACGTCGCGGTCGTCAATCAGAGTTTCGCCCGCAAGTTCTTTCCCAATGCGGACCCGATTGGGCAGCACTTTGGTCTTGATGGCGCCAGCCACAGCAGCGACTACGAAATCGTAGGAATCGTTGAGGACGCCAAGTACCAGAATGCCCGCGTGCCCGCCTACCCAACTGCCTTCATGCCGCTTCTGCAAACGCCGCCTGAAGAAGTCGGCCGCCACGACAGCTCGATCTACATCAACGATATCGAGCTCCGCGTCGCCGGCAAACCCGAGAACCTGGAGGTTGCGGTGCGAAAGACTCTCGCCGGAATCGACCCGAATCTCACTGTGCTTGGGATGATGAGCTTCGCGGAGCAAGTCAGCCTCAATTTCAATCAGGCAAGGCTCATCGCCCGGCTCACGGAGTTGTTCGGCGCGCTGGCCCTGATACTGGCCTGCATCGGACTCTACGGAGTTACGGCTTATACAGCAGCGCGGCGCACCAACGAGATCGGTATCCGCATGGCGCTGGGTGCCGGGCGAGGGAACGTGCTGGGCATGGTTTTGCGAGGCGCGCTGATCCAGGTCGGCCTCGGCGTCGCGATCGGGATTCCGGCAGCGCTCGCCGGCGGACGATTGCTTGCCTCCGAACTCTACGGCGTGAAGGATCACGATCCGGCAATCTTTGCCTTGGCGGCTGTCATTCTCGTCATGTGCGCGCTCGCAGCAGGATTCATTCCCGCCCGACGCGCGGCCAAGCTCGAGCCAATCGCAGCGTTAAGGGAAGAGTGAAGGAAATGCGGAACGAAGAATGATGAACAATGAGCGATGAACACCGCATGCTGAAGACTGAAACTGAAGACCGAGAACTGACGACTAACTATGAGATGGGCATGCTTATTCCGCCGTAAGCGTTGGGATCGAGAGCGCTCCCGCGAGCTTGATTCTTATCTTCAGATGGAGACTGACGAAAACGTGGCGCGAGGTCTTTCGCCCGAGGAGGCGAGGTATGCCGCGCGCAGGAAGCTCGGCAACCCGACTCGCATTCGGGAGGAAATCTACACCATGAACAGTCTGGGTTTTCTGGAAGCGCTCTGGCAGGACCTTCGCTATGGAATGCGCGCGTTGCGACTCAATCCGGGGTTCGCGGCGGTCGCTTTGCTGTCGCTCGCGCTCGGCATCGGCGCGAATACCGCGATCTTCCAACTGCTCGACTCCGTCCGGCTGCGCATGCTTCCGGTAAGCAATCCGCAGGAACTCGCCGAAGTCCAGCTCACCAACAAGCACGGCCGCATGGGAAGCTTTTTCAACTGGCATTCGATGCTCACCAACGCGGTTTGGGAGCAGATCCGCGCTCACCACGAGGCTTTTTCCGGCATCTTCGCCTGGGCCCCCGACGACTTTAATCTCGCTCCGCGCGGCGAAGTCCACCTGGTGCACGGCATCTGGGTGAGCGGCGACTTCTTCAACGTGCTAGGCGTTCAGCCGATTCTCGGCCGGATGTTGAGCGCCGCCGACGATCGGCGAGGCTGCGGCGCGGGCTCGGGCGTGGTGGTTAGCTATTCCTTCTGGCAGCGCGAGCTTGGCGGCGACGCTTCGGCGATCGGGAGAAAACTCACCATCGACTATCATCCGGTCGAGGTCTTGGGCGTCACACCGGCGAGCTTCTTCGGTCTCGACGTCGGCCATTCGTTCGACCTGGCGCTTCCCATCTGCTCCGAGCCGGTCATGGGCGGCGAAGACAATTACCTCGACACACGCTACGACTGGTGGCTGACGGTGATGGGCCGCCTGAAGCCGGGCTGGACCCTGGAGAAGGCCACAGCGTATCTTGGCTCGATTTCTCCTGGGATTTTCCAGGCGACCCTGCCTCCAGGCTACGATTCCGACCACATCAACAAGTACCTGGCATTCAAACTGGCAGCGTATCCGGCAGGCAGCGGCGTCTCGCAGCTCCGCCAGGGAGCCTCGAGCCCGCTCGGATTGCTGCTGGCGATCACCGGTCTGGTGCTGCTGATCGCTTGCGCCAATCTCGCCAACCTGATGCTGGCGCGGGCGAGCGCGCGGCAGCACGAGATTGCCGTGCGCCTTGCTTTGGGAGCGTCGCGCGGCAGGCTGATTCGACAGTTCCTGGCGGAGAGTCTGTTGGTGGCGATCGCGGGCGCCGCGGCGGGATTGTTCGTGGCTCGGACACTCGCTGGCTTCATGATTTCGTTCCTCAGCAGGCAAGGCAATCAGCTCTTCCTGAATCTCAGCCCTGATTGGCGCGTATTCGCCTTCACCGGCGGCGTCGCCGTCATCGCCACTATTCTCTTCGGCCTGATACCGGCGTTGCGCGCCACGCGACTCGCGCCGGGCGTGGCCATGAAGGCCGGAAGCCGTGGCGTGACGACCAGCCGCGAGCGCTTCGGACTGCGGCGCGCGCTGGTGGTGTCGCAGGTGGCCCTCTCGCTCGTGCTACTGGTCGGCGCGCTGCTGTTCACCCGGAGTTTTCGCAATCTGCTTACTGTCGACCTGGGTTTCCAGCGCACGGGCATTCTGATCACTGACATTGATCTCACCGAACTCAATCTCTCGACGGAGCGCCGCGCAGCCTTCAGACGCGATCTGCTGGAGGGCCTGCGCTCGATTCCGGGCGTGGATTCGGCCGCCGAGGCAGCAATCGTCCCAACCGAGGGAAGCTCGGTGAACCGTTCCGTCTGGATGGACACGTCATCGGCCTCGCAGGCGAAGACGTCCTGGTTCAACTGGGTTACGCCCGGTTTCTTCAAGACCATGGAAACCCCGCTGCTCGCAGGCCGCGACTTCAACGATCGCGACACAGCCACGTCGCCGAAGGTGGCGATTGTTAACGAAGCCTTCGCGCGCGAGATCGCGGGTGGCGCGAATCCCATCGGCAGGCGATTCCGGCAAAAGGGCGAGCTGCGCGATCCTCAGATCGAGTACCAAATTGTGGGCCTCGTCGGGAACACCAAGTACCAGGACATCCGCGAGCAGTTCTCCCCGATCATCTACGTTCCGATGTCCCAGATGTCCGATCCGGATCAGCCGATCCTGATCCGGTCTCATATTCCGCTCGCCGATCTCACGTCGCGCGTGAAGCAGACCATCGCCCAGATGAGCCCCGACGTCAGCCTCCAATTCCGCTCGCTGCAGACCATGATCAGCAACAATCTTTTGGGCGAGCGCCTGATGGCGACGCTTTCGGACTTCTTCGGCGTCCTCGCCGCGCTGCTCGCGATCATCGGGCTGTACGGCGTGATGTCGTACATGGTGGTGCGGCGCACGAACGAAATCGGCATCCGCATGACGCTCGGCGCCGGACGCGGCGAGATCGTGGCCATGATCGTCCGCGAAGCTGGAGTCCTGCTCGCAGCCGGACTCGCTGCCGGCATCGCCCTCTCGCTCGCAGCCGGGCGCGCGGCCGGATCGATGCTGTTCAGCCTCAAGCCGTATGATCCGCTGACGCTCGCGCTGGCTGCCGTTCTGTTGGCTTTGGTCGCCGTGGCGGCAAGCTGCCTGCCGGCGCTCAGGGCGTCACGGGTCAATCCTACCGAAGCGCTGCGGGAGGAATGAGGGAAACGCAGAACGATGAACAATGAATGATGAATTCTGAATGCTGAAGGCTGATGACAGACCGAGACACTATTGTGGGGAACCATTGCGGCGCGTGAGCTTGTCCACGACGTTGACTAAAACGTCGAGTCGCTGGTCCGTGTGGGCCTGCGACTGGGCAAGTTCATTCATGCGCTCGACCAGGCGGATTTCAGCCTGAGCAAGCCGCCCCACCAGGTCCGTGACGGCGGCTACCGATGACTCGATCTTGGCGAGGCGCTCATCATGCTGGACAGCAACCGCCTCCAGCCGGGATAGCTGCTCTTCGTGCTTGGCCTGCATCTCCAGAATAAACTGCATGGTCTTTTCAATTTCCATGGGAGCCATTATAGCCTGACTTGCTGAGAATACCATGGGATGGAACCGCTTTTTTCGACGCCGACATTGGGATATGGAACGCTCGCGCGAACTCCAGTCCTATCTCGAAACCGAGATCGACGACAACATTGTGCGTGGACTTTCGCCGGAGGAGGCGAGGTATGCCGCGCGCAGAAAGCTCGGCAACCCGGCTCTGATTCGGGAGGAAATCTACACGATGAACAGTCTCGGATTCTTCGACACGCTGGCGCAGGACCTGCGCTACGCCCTGCGGACGCTCCGGCGAAGTCCGGCTTTCACGCTTCTGGCCGTGCTGTCGTTGGCCCTGGGCATTGGCGGCAACGCTGGGTTGTTCAGCCTGGTGAATGAACTTCTGATCCGGCCGCTACCCTATCCCGGGGCCGCCCGCCTGGTCCGCGTGACCGACGATTACCCCCAGGGGGCGCTGCTGGCGATGCGGCAGCAGAGCCGGACCATGGACATGGCCGGATTCACCACCGATTCGGAGTTCAACCTCACCGGCCAGGGCGAGGCTATTCAGGTAGCTGGAAGCTCAGTCTCGTCCAACCTGTTCGCGGTGCTGCAGGCCGGGCCCGAATTGGGACGCGTCTTTCATTCCGGCGAGGACAGCCCTGGACGGGACGAGCTGGTGTTGATCGGTCACAGCCTGTGGCAGAAGAAGTTCGGCGGCGACCCGAACATCATCGGGCGCGTGATCGCGGTGGACGGCGTGGATCGCCAGGTGGTCGGCGTCATGCCCGCGCGTTTCGAGTTCCCGTCGGCCGAAGTGCAGCTTTGGGTCCCGATGCACATCGATCCGCGGAACGTATTCGGGACCTGGAATACGGGATTCGTGCCGCTCGTGGCACGGCTGCGCCCCGAATCCACGCTCGAGCAGGCGCGCAACGAGATACGCCCGCTGATCTCCGAAACCCTTCCCCTCTTCCCCTATCACATGCCGTCAAGCTGGAATAACGACGCCACCGTGCTGCCGCTGCAGCAGGATCTCACCAGCGATTTCCGCGGCCGGCTGATCGTTCTTCAATGCGCCGTGGCGCTCGTCCTGCTGATCGCCTGCGCCAACGTGGCCGGACTCCTGCTCTCGCGCGCCGTCGCGCGCCGCAAGGAGATGGCCCTGCGATCCGCGCTGGGCGCCGGCCGCCTCCGCATCATCCGCCAATTGCTCACGGAGAGCGTTGTGTTGGCGCTCGCCGGCGCGGCAGCCGGGCTCGCACTTGCCGGCGTCAGTCTCTCCGAATTCAAACTCTTGCTGCCCCACGACGCGCCCGGCGCCTCCCAGGCGCATCTCGACTGGCGGGTGGCGGTGCTGATGGCCGTGGTCGCCGTCGTAACCGGACTTGGATTCGGACTCGCGCCCGCGCTCAGCGCTTCCCAACCGGACCTCGCCGCGGCGATGAAAACCGGCGGGCGGGGCTCGACGGCCTCCGCCGGGGTCCGCGTACGCAGCGCGCTGATTGCGGCCGAGGTGGCGCTGGCCACGGTGCTGGCGATCGGCGCCGGCCTGCTGATCAGGAGCCTCTGGACGCTGTCCACCGTGAATCCCGGATTTGCCGCTGAGCACATCCTCACCGTGCGCGTGTCACCCAACGACTCGCTCTGCCGCGAGCGGACCGCCTGCATCGCGTTTTACGGCGAGTTGCTCGAGCGCGCGCAGGAAATCTCAGGCGTCTCTGACGTGGCGGCGGCCAACACGCTCCCGCTAAGCGGTAGTACCCCGAGCATCCCGGCGGAAGTGGAAGGGCATCCGGTCGGCTCTGGTAACGAGCTTGCGCCCAATCTTTGGGAGGGCGCCGTCACGCCGGATTATTTCCGCATCCTGCAAATCCCGCTTCTTGAAGGCCGCAGCTTCACCGCCTCTGACAGCGAAGAATCCGCGCCGGTCGTGATCGTCAACCGAGCGACCGCGCAGAAATTCTGGCCCGGGCAGAGCCCGATCGGCAAGCACATCCGCACGGTGTGGAGTCCCAGCGATCCCTGGCGCACCGTCGTCGGTGTGGTAGGCGATGTCCGCCAGTACGATCTGGCGAACCGCTCCACAAACCAGCTCGGCGGCGCGGTCTACATGCCTTACCCGCAGGCTGTGGGCGACAATCGCCGCGAGTTGCCCTCTTCCATGACCTTGCTGGTGCGCACCGGCTCCGATCCGGCGGTGGTCGCCGGACGCATTCGCGAGATCGTGCAGGATTTCAATCCCAATGTGCCGGTCAGCGCAGTTCAAACGATGCAGCAGGTGGTTTCCAACTCCATCGACCAGCCGCGCTCCATGATGTGGCTCTTTGTCAGCCTTGCCGCCGCCGCACTTCTGCTCGCCGCCATCGGCGCCTACGGCGTAATCTCGTACTCCACCTCGCAGCGGACCTTTGAGATCGGCATGAGGATGGCCCTCGGGGCGTCCGACCGCAGCATCTTTGGCCTGGTGCTCGGCGAGAGCCTCAGGCTGGTGCTCGCCGGACTCGCGGTCGGGATTGCCGCGGCCTTTGCGGCCACGCGCATGCTGACTGCGTTTCTGTACGGCGTCCGGGCCACAGACCCACTCACCTTCCTCGCGGTCGGCGCTCTGCTGATTGTGATCGCGCTGGCGGCAGGATACGTCCCCGCGCGCCGCGCTGCGAGCCTCGACCCGCTCGATGCCTTGCGGGTGGAGTGAATAAAGACGTAGCGCCGGCATGATGCCCGCTGGGGCGCGGACGTCTCGCATTGGACAACGGCCGCTATCTTGGAGGAACTTCTGCACGCGCAGGTGCTGGACCAATTCCATAGACAATCTGAACCATCGTTTCCGATGGATGAAACTGGTCGGTCACTACCTGGGGACATCGCTTGCAGATCGCCGCACCCTCTTGCCGGAACCAACGGCAATAGGGCCGGATCGAGCATTTCGGCAACTCGTCATCCACGGCTTCCAACAGCTTGACGCCGCGCACCGCCAGTTGGCACGCCGCGTTCTGGAAGTGCGGACACTTGCCGGACTGGCACGGCGACGCAAACCGAAAGACCTCGCTCGGGCCCACCGGTTCCGCCATGGCGAGGATTTCAGGCGTCACCGGAATGGGCCGCTCCGTGGGAACCACGCGCGGGCCATCCGTGTGACTGGTCACTACGCCAATCAGCACCGAATCTTCGAGCGTGCCTCTCGAACTCGGACACAACAGCTCGTGGCTGTTCGCCGTACCTGTCTCGACCCGGTCCTGGGCCATGACTTACTGCTCCTTCGGTGTCGGTTCGCCTGACGAGAACCCGCCGGCCTGATCCGGAGTGAGCGCCACTTCGAAAATGTATGGCGGAATTCCGCAGATCAGGTAAGGGGGAATGTAGAAGTCTTCCTTAACCCCGCCGGGCGCCGGCTTGCGTGCGCTCAAGGCGATTGCGACGCCTTGCGCCGCCGCCTTTGCGATTTCCTTGGGACTTAGTGCTTGGGACATGAGATATCCTCCTTTTCGTACGTCTAAGATTTGGTACTGCTCCTCTGCACTACAGGGTGACAAAACCGCCTGGTTCGGCTACACCGGTTAGTGACTCAGGCGGGGGTTTCGTTACAGACGCGGAAGAATTTTTCGCCCGTTAGCCTTGCTTCCGTCAGACCTCGGGGGCGTTCCATTTCGATAGACCTCTTCCGAAACCGGCAAGCTTAGGCGCGCGACTCAAGAACTCCGGGTTTCAAGGAGTGTTTGCATTATGGATGCCTACTCGACTGGCGTACATTGCGCAACCGAACCCGAGGCGAGGCAAAGCTGTGGCAGACATCAGGGGCTCTTTTGCCAGGTGTTCAAAGTGCGCCCAGCGGGCAATCGCTGATAAGATAATGCGCGCCACCGCGGCTTGGCGTGTGCGTGTGTTTCACTGAATGACCTCCGAGAGGTGCGAATGAGATTAATCCGCGTGTTTGTCCGTCCTGTCCGACTGCCCGCTGCCGTGTTGGCCGCGGCTCTAATCTTGACGCTGGCGCCAACGGCGCTCGATCGCGCCCAGAATCCGCCTGCCGCTCAGCCCTCGGCAGCCGCCACGCCTCAGGTAGGCGCGCCGGGCGGGCAAGCTGCAGGGCAGGGGCCCCAGGGTGGCGCGTCCGAGCAGGAGCGCGCGTATCGTACAGCGATGGAAGCCGCCGACCAGAAAATCGCGGCGGAGGTCGAGGCGCACTCCGAGCTGATGAAGAATCTCGAGTATCTTTCGACCGAAATCGGCCCACGCCTGACCGGGTCGCCGCAGATGCAGAAGGCGAGCGACTGGACGCTGGCCCGCTTCAAGGCTTACGGCATCGACGCGCATCTTGAGACCGACAACGTGCCGCACGCGTGGTATCGCGGCGAGGACACGGCCGAGATCGTTAGTCCGATCGAGCACATGATCGGCGTGCGGTCGCTTGGCTGGAGCAAGGCGACGGACGGCGAGGTGACGGGGCAGGTCTACTTTCTCGGCGACGATCCGGCAGCGGACATCGAGCGCCTGAACGGCAAGCTCAAGGGCGCCATCGTCTGCATGGCCCCGCCCGTGACGCTTGCGACCGGAGAGGCGGATAACGCTTATGATGCCGTGATTCCGCCGCCGCGCGGCGTGCCCTCGAGTGCGGGCGCGGCAGCGGCTTTCCGGGGCCGGATGACCCTGCTGCCGTTGCTCGCCCAAGCCGGCGTGGCGGCCATCCTGCGCGACAGTGGCAAGCCCGATAGCCTATTCAACATGACGGTGGCCGGCATACCCTATCAGCCGTCCGCCATTCCCACGGCGTTTGCTACCCACGAGGACTACGGCCTGCTCTATCGCCTCTCGCAGGACGGACCGGTCACGCTGAAGCTGAATCTCAAGGGCACCTTCAGCTCGGGGCCGGAACCCGCGTCGATCACGGTGGCCGAAATCAAGGGCAATGCAATGCCGGACCAGCGCGTGATCATCGGCGGGCACCTGGACTCCTGGGATCTCGGGCAGGGGTCGCTCGATAACGGCACCGGCGCCATGGCCACGCTTGAAGCCGCGCGAGCCCTGAAGGCCCTCGGGTGGCAACCTAAGCGTACGATTACCTTCATCCTTTTTACCGGCGAGGAAGAAGGCGGCGTCGGCGTGCGAAAGTTCCTCAAGGACCATGAATCCGAAGTGCCCAAAATCGACGCGGTTCTGATTCACGACACCGGTACCGGCCGCGTGTTCAGCATCGGCTTGGAGAATCTGTGGGAGACTGCGCCGCTGTTTATGAGGATCTATCAGCCGCTCGAGGAAGTGTTCGATCTCAAACCGCCGGAAGCGCGCTACTATGGCGGGTCAGACCACGTGGCGTTCCTCACGGCCGGCGTTCCCGCCTACTTCTGCGTCCAACTGCCGGCGGGCTACCGCGAAGTCCATCATAGTCAGACAGACACATTCGACAAGGTAATCCCCGACCAGGCAAACGAAGGCGCCGCGCTGCTGGCGGCTTGGGCTTGGAACACGTCCGAGCTTCCGGACTCATTGCCTCATCATGAAGCCCGTCAATCGCGAGGGCCTCAATGACGGATCGCGTTTGCTCAGTGACGTGAGTCACAGACCCAACTTCGTCAGATTTGTTAACTATCCGAAGCCGCCATCGCTTGCCAGGCGTTGCAGGCGGGTTTAGGATGCCGCGGTTGGACCCTTCATCCTTCCGCTAACTCCCGGTGAGGCAGGACGCTTCCACGAGGACGGCGTGCACTTCGCGCGGACCGTGGACGCCGCGGATGAGGACCTGCTCGATGTCAGCCGTGCGGCTGGTGCCCGTGATCACGACGACGGAACGTCCGTCGCCCGATCCACCCGACGAAGCGTAGCCTTGCAGTACTTCCTCGAGCGACCCTACCACTTGGCTGCGCAGATAGAAGGCGATGTGGACCGGCGGAGCAAGCGACGTGAGTTGGGCGCCTTCGGTGGCGCTCGAGAGCACCAGCGATCCGCTCTCGGCAAGGGCGAAGTCCACGCCGGTGATTCCGGCTGCTGCCGAGAAACATCGATCGCGATAGCCCGAGTCAGCCGGACCGCTCATGCGGTCACGGCCGGCTTGCGACGGCCAGGTCCAGAAGGGAATGTCCAGCTCGCCCAAGATCGATCGCAAATCGAGACGGGTCAGCAGCGGATTTCGGGAAAGCACCACGCCGGCCGCGCGGTCGCGGTCGAGAATCCGGCCCAGCAGTTCTGGAATTTCGGCGCGGGCTTGGACGCGATGAGCCGCGACTGCGACCTTTTGCAGCTCCTGCTCGAGCCTGGGGACAAGCTCAGCCGGCTTGATCGGCGGCAGCACTGGGCCGAGCGGGGGCAACGCATTGAGTTCGACCGGCATGCTGGCGCGATTCGGGTCGCCGGTCAGCGCTCTACGGATCGCCGAAAGCACTTGGTCGCTTTTTGACATCGCTTGTAACAAATCCGCAGCGTCGCCGCGTCCAGCGTGATTCTATCACGCCACGTCGTGCGTCTAACGCTAAGAGGACCGTCGTGTTAAAGAATTATTGCGAATTGGCACGGCGTGTGCTAATTTGTTGCAACCAATTCGAGGGCTCGAACATCGGATAGGGTGCAAAAAATACCGGGGCCGCCGGTTCCCCGAGCGAGAAGGTGAAATGTTATGGCAACTACAATGGTAAAGCCCCGAAAGGCATCATACAAGAACGTGCTGTTGAAGAAGCGGGACGAATTGCTAGCCTCGATTCGAAGCGAACCCGAGGCCCTATCCATCGTCCAAACTCCTGATGAAGTTGAGTTTGCCGTCAAGACGGCCGAGCAGGACGTGTCGGCGGTGACGGCCGACATGCGCAGCCGGACGCTACGCGAAATCGAGGGCGCTCTGGTGCGAGTCAGCCGCGGATCTTACGGCGTTTGCGAGGGTTGTGGCGAGGAAATCTCACCCGCCCGCCTGAAGGCGATTCCTTGGGCCCGCTACTGCGTCGTTTGCCAGGAGCTACGTTCAAGAAACTGATGCCTTTCCCATCCAAATACTCACAATGACGGAGGTCTTCGGACCTCCGTTTTGCTTTCTGCGCCAGGCGGGCCATTGAGTCTGGCTTGCTAAAAGCTGTTCCTCACAGGAATCAGAGCCCAAATCACTTGAAATCAGTGAAATGGCGGTGTAGCATTCTAAATAATTGACATTGGCTGGCTCATGCTATATGCTAAGCAACGACTAAAGGAGTTCGGCATCTAAAGCTTGTGTACTGCCTGACCGTTTGGCGGGTCAGGCCAGAGGAGAGTCGGGAAAATGGGAAAAATTATAGGGATTGACTTGGGAACCACCAATTCGGTTGTGGCCGTGATGGAAGGCGGCTCGCCGGTGGTAATTGCCAATCCGGAAGGCGGACGCACCACGCCGTCCGTCGTGGCGTTTACCAAGAGCGGAGAGCGGTTGGTAGGCCAGGTTGCAAAGCGCCAGGCGATTACCAACCCGGAAAACACGGTTTATTCGATCAAGCGCTTCATGGGACGCCGGTTCAATGAAGTTCAGAGCGAGATCAAGACGGTGCCCTACCGCGTTATCGAAGGTCCGAACGGCGATGTGCGCGTGATGGCGCAAGGCAAGGAATACTCGCCGCCCGAGATCTCGGCCATGATCCTGCAGAAGATGAAGGATGCAGCCGAGCAGTACCTGGGCGAAAAGATCACTCAGGCCGTGATCACGGTTCCCGCTTATTTTAATGACAGCCAGCGCCAGGCCACCAAGGACGCCGGAAAGATCGCCGGACTTGAAGTGCTGCGCATCGTGAACGAACCCACCGCGGCGGCTCTCGCTTATGGTCTCGACAAGCAGAAGGACGAGACGATCGCCGTCTACGACTTTGGCGGCGGCACGTTCGACATCTCGATCCTCGAAGTGGGCGAGGGCGTGGTGGAAGTGAAGTCCACCAACGGCGACACTCACCTCGGCGGCGACGATATCGACAAGCGCGTGATGGATTGGATTGTGGACGAGTTCCGCAAGGACCAGGGCATCGATCTCTCCAAGGATCGCATGGCCCTCCAACGGCTCAAGGAAGCGGCCGAAAAAGCGAAGATGGAACTATCGATGGTTTTAGAGACCGATATCAATCTGCCTTTCATCACGGCCGACGCCTCGGGGCCGAAGCACCTGAACATGAAGCTCACCCGGGCGCGCTTCGAGCAGATGTGCGAAGACATTTTCCAGCGCTCCGTGGGCCCGGTAAAGCAGGCGCTGCAGGATGCCGGAGTGGGTCCGGACAAGATCAACGAAGTGGTTCTGGTCGGCGGGTCCACGCGCATTCCGCGCATCCAGGACATCGTGAAGAATCTCTTCAACGGGAAAGAACCGCACAAGGGCGTGAACCCGGACGAAGTGGTCGCAGTCGGGGCCGCAGTGCAGGCCGGCGTGCTGGGCGGAGAGGTGAAGGATCTGCTGCTGCTCGACGTGACGCCACTGACCCTGGGTGTGGAGACCTATGGTGGTGTAATGACTCCTTTGATTCAACGCAATACCACCATTCCCACCCGAAAGAGTGACGTATTTTCGACGGCTGCCGATAATCAAGAGTCGGTCGAGATTCACGTCCTGCAGGGCGAGCGGCCTATGGCCAAGGACAACCGCACGCTCGGCAAGTTCCACCTGGTGGGGATTCCTCTGGCGCCACGCGGGATACCGCAGATCGAGGTCACATTTGACATCGATGCCAACGGCATCTTGAACGTATCGGCCAAGGACAAAGGCACCGGCAAGGAACAGAAGATCACCATCACTTCTTCGAGCGGTCTTTCCAAAGACCAGGTCGAGAAGATGACCAAGGAAGCGGAACTGCACGCGGATGAGGATCGCCGCGCCAAGGAGGATATCGAGATCAAGAACCGGGCCGACGCCATGGTCTACTCCACCGAGAAGATGCTCAAGGAGAACCGCGAAAAGGTGGCGGAAGCCGACGCCAAGGCGATTGAAGCAGCGGTCGAGGAGGCCAAAAAGGCCATTCAAGATGGAGACTCATCAAAGATCACGGCGGCCGTCGACAACCTGACGAAAGCTTCGCACAAGCTGGCCGAGGCTATGTACCGTCAGGCGGGCTCGGGCGGGGCTGGAGCATCGGGCGGCGGCCCGCAGGGTCAGGCGGCGGGTGCATCTACGGGTGGCGACGGACAAGGCAAGCCCGAAGGTGACGTGATCGACGCTGAAGTCGTAGATGAGGGGAAGAAAGGCAGTTAATCGGGCCATCGGCCGATCGGGTCGTGGGGCGATTCGAACGAACCCGGAATGTTATTGATTCTGGGCTGGTTATAAAAATATCGCTCCGAATGCGGACTTGGTCCGCGTGCAACGCGTTGGGGCGAGAAAACTGAAAATGAAGGTAAGTCCCACGATGTTATTGAAAACAAAGGACCGGCAGTTGCAAGCTCACTATCTCGTTTAGAATCGGCAAAGACGTGAGCGGCGTGTTAGGAGACAGCAATGGATCAGCATCGAGCGCAGGTCGGAGTCGAGTGCCCGCAGTGCCACTTTCGCCAGTTCATGGAAGTCGATTCGGATCTGGGCGGTGCATTGAGTGACAACGTGGTGGCGCGGAAGATCTACGCCGAGCTGCAAGCCTGGATGGTGTCGCGCTGCCCGGAGCATCTGAGGGTCATTTCGGGAATGAGCAGGAATTGAAAGAGGGTCGTAGATTGTCAGTCGTCGGTTTGTCAGTTCGTCTGCCTTTCTGACTTCTGACTTCCGGTTTTCACTCATGCCTGTCGGAATGGAAAAAGACTACTACGCGGCGCTCGGCGTCAGCCGTGACGCCAAACCGGAGGCGATTCGCAAGGCCTACCGCCATCTGGCGCGCAAGTACCACCCTGACGTCAATCCCGGAAACAAAGCGGCCGAAGAGAAGTTCAAGCAGATCTCCGCGGCTTACGAGATCCTGAGCGACGAGAAGAAGCGCAAGATTTACGATCAGTATGGCTTCTACTCGGACAATATCCCTCCTGGCGGGTATCCGGGCGCATCTGCGGCAGACGCTGCCCGGGCGTACGCCTCGGGGGGCACCGCAGGCGGCCCTGGTGGGCCGGGAGGCTTTGATTTTTCGGGCTTCGACTTTTCGAACTTCGAGCCCCGTGCCGCACGTCGTGGGGCAGCCGGTGCGACGGGTGAGGATTCCGGCGGCTTCGGGTTTCGCGACATATTCTCGCAGATCTTTTCCCGTAATCCCGCCGCGCAGGCGGAGGAAGAGGAAGACGAAACGCGGGGGCGCGATCTCGAGCACCACATGCACCTGAGCTTCTGGGACGCGATTCGCGGAACCCAGGTGCGGATCACGGTGAATCGCAACGAAACGTGCCCAGTGTGCAAGGGCAGCGGTGCGGGCAAAGGCGCGGCCATCGTGTGCCCCACTTGCGACGGCAAAGGGGTACTGGAGCGCCAGTCAGGTGCGATGCGTTTTCAAGGGCCGTGTCCCGACTGCAACGGTACCGGCAAGCGGAAACCGAGCTGTCCCAACTGCGGCGGGACTGGCATCGTGACCCATCCCGAGACATTCGACGTGCGGATTCCGCCGGGTGTGAATCAGGGCTCGCGCGTCCGTGTGGCGGGCAAAGGCAATGCCGGGCGCAAGGGTGGGCCGCCGGGCGATCTCTACATCGTGACCGACGTTGAAACACATCCGGTATTCGAGCGTAAAGGCGACAATATCTACGTAAAATTGCCGGTCACCGTGGCCGAAGCCGCGCTCGGGGCCAAGGTCGAGGTGCCGACGGTTGAGGGCCCGAGCACGATCAAGATTCCGCCCGGAACGCAATCCGGTCAGAAGCTTCGCCTGCGGGGAAAAGGTGCGCCATCGCTGCGCGGTGAGGCGCATGGCGACCAGTTTGTGGAAGTCCAGGTGGTAGTCCCCAAAGTCGCCGATGAGCGCTCGAAAGAATTGCTGCGGGAACTGGCGAGGCTGAACCCCGAGGACCCGCGAGCTGAACTGCGGTCCGCTGGCACCGTACACTAAGCCCTGGGGCGGAATGATCTGACTATCGACTGTCAACTGTAGATTGTGAACTTCTTCTATGCCTCGACCACGCAAAACCCGAGCCCGGACCAGGGCCGGATACATGATCAGCGCCGTGGCAGAGATGTACAATCTCCACCCGCAAACGCTGCGAATGTACGAACGCGAGGGTCTGCTGTTGCCGTCGCGGAGCGAAGGCAACACCCGCCTTTACTCGGAAGAGGATTTGCAGCGGCTCGAAGTGATTCTGAGCCTGACGCGCGACTTGGGCGTCAACCTGGCAGGAATCGAAATCATTCTCAACATGCGCGCCCGTATGAAAGAAATGGAGCGCGAAGTACAGCAGTTGGTCGAGTACATGCAAGGCGAACTGGCCGCGTCCGGTGCTTCGCGACCGCGTGCGGAGAACGCCCTGGTTCGCGTCGGACGCCCGTATCCCATCCTCAAGCGAACAGCTCGGGCGAGCTGATCCCTCTCCTGTTCTCACTCGATCACGGTGTGAAGGCTTCCGGTCCCGCGAAACTGCTCTGATAATCGCCTAGTTAACGACACCGAATACCCCTTTCCGAACACTCTGGTTGGGGTTTCGAAGAATCCCGTTAGGCTATAATCTTACCAATGAAAGGCAGGGGCGGCGAGGCGCGACAAAAGACGACAAAAGCCGACTTTTGCGTACTTCGGGACGAAAGTCATGGCAAGTAACGGACGGCCGCCGGACGGCAAGGGCCAGAGGCTCGATTCGTGGAAAGCAATTGCCCTATACGTCGGCCGTGATGTGCGGTCTGCCCAGCGCTGGGAGCGTGAGCGAGGCTTACCGGTCCACCGTGTCCCGGGCGAAAAGGGCGGCAGCGTATTTGCCTACAGCGGCGAGCTTGACGATTGGCTGCACGGCGGAACCGGAACTGTCCCGCCAGATCCAGGCACGTCGGAGCCTGGCGTGGCAGTCACCTTGCCTGAGGCGCCCGTCATCGCGGACCAGGACAGCGCCGATGTCTCGACACTAACAGCCTCGAAGGCATGGGAAGATCGGCTACCTGCCAGCACGGCTACGGAAGGAATACCTGCGGCAACGGTTCATGAGCCTGCACGGGCTGCGCGGTCTCGTGCCAGGCGATTCCTGTGGCTGGCGGCGGCAGCCGTCACGGCTTTGATCGGAATTGCCGCAGCCTACGTGAAACTCCGTCCCTCGCACCCCCCCGCCAAGCCTCCCGGCGCGCGGGTGATGCTGGCTGTCCTGCCTTTTACCAACCTCAGCGGCGATCCCTCACAGGACTACTTCGCCGACGGTCTCACCGAGGAGATGATCACCGACTTGGGGCGCTTAAACCCACAGGCCTTGGGGGTCATCGCCCGAACTTCGGCCATGAGGTACAGGCAGACCCAGAAGGACATCGGCCAGATCGGTCGTGAGCTGGGCGTGGGCTATATCCTGGAAGGCAGTGTCCGGCGCGAGGGCAATACGGTGCGCATCTCGGCCCAACTCATCCAAGTGAGCGATCAGACTCACATCTGGGCGGAGAATTATGAGCGGCAGGTGAAGGATATCCTGAGCGTTCAGCGCGACGTGGCGCAGGCGATCGCCGGCAAGATCCGCATCAGCCTGGAACGACAGTCCGGCGCCGGCATGGGTCCGAGCGAGGCCGCCAATCCTAAAGCTTACGATGACTACCTCAAGGGCCTCTACTTCTGGAATCGGCGCGAGACGCACGGGCTCGCGGAGAGCACAAAGTATTTCGCCCAAGCCATCCAGGAGGATCCGAATTACGCGCCGGCGTATGCCGCTCTGGCTGAGAGTTACACGCTGGAGGGCTTGACCTATCCTGGCAAGTATGCTGAAGACGTTCCGAAAGCCGAGGCGGCTGCCCGGCGCGCGATCGCCCTGGACGACTCCGCCGAGGGCCACACGGCGCTTGGAGGAATCCGGGTCTTCTTCTACTACGATTTTCCGGGAGCGGAGTCCGAATTCAAACGCGCACTCGACCTGAATCCGAATTACGCTTCGGCCCATCACTGGTACGGGAACCTGTACCTCGATCCTCAAGGCCGCTTTTTCGACGCCATTGCCGAACTGAAACTGGCCCAGCAGCTTGATCCGACCAATCTCATTGTGAACGCTGATCTCGGCCTGGCCTACTATTTCGCCCGGCAATACCAGCTTGCCGTCGAGACTTGCAAGAAAACCATCGACATGGATCCCTCGTTCCTGCCGCCGCAATGGTATCTGGCCGACACGTATCACGAGATGGGCATGATCCCTGAGGAGGTCCAGGAATTCGCCCACTTTACGTCGCTCGAATACGCCACCGAGAACGTTGGGGGTATGGACCGCGACTGGGGAAAAGTCATGCTCGACGCTTACCAAAAGGGCGGATACCAAGCCTATCTCAAGGTTTTGCTGAGCAAGTTCCAAGCCGCGCATCCAGGCCTGCCGGAGCGCCTGCCTACAACATATATGCTTCTGGGGCAGAAAGATAACGCCATCGATGCGCTGGAGCGAGGCTACCGGCAGCACGCTCCGAATATGATCTATCTAAAGGCCGATCCTTACTACGACCCGCTGCGAACGGACGCCCATTTCTTGGCGCTGGAGCGCAAATTGGGTCTCCCCACCCCTTAGCACGTAAACCCGGGTACGTTGCTGCTGAGCGCCGGCCCGCCGCTCCGTGATCCGACAGACGAGTCGCCAGAAGCCGCCATTTTGCTGCAGCGCCGGTGTCCTCACCCGCGATTTCTTAGCCCGGGCGCGCCGGTGGGGACACCGACGCTACAGCAAGATCAACCAGTACCCTTATATTGTTCGTAAGCCATTATCACGTCTGTGACAAACGTGCGACAAAGCAGGTTTTGTCGTGCTTTGTCGCACATTGACGCTTGCAAAGCCTCCTTTCGGCCAACATACTGTCGGACCCTGCGGTAAAGGTTTGGGGTTGCCAAAAGGGACGGAGCAAGTTTCCCGCTCGCCCCGTGTCGGTCGTTCGCCTGGCGCTTGCGACGGCGGGACGAGCGGGCTT
>JASHPE010000222.1 GCA_030038235.1 Terriglobia bacterium | reverse complement strand
AAGCCGGGCAGACTTGCGCCCGCAAACGGTAACGTGCTCGTGGTGGGGTTGCGCTCCCAGAGCCAATAACCCCAAATCGAGTCCTTGCTGCTGAAGGTCTGATCGATGCGAGTGATGTACTGATCGTCCAGCCCGACGGTCGAAGGATTGAACTCGTATTGATTCGTTCCCACGTTGGGCAGGGGCACAAACTGATTTGTCAGCTTGAGAGCCAGGGGATTGAGATCGGCTTGAGGAATCGTGTTGTTGGAAAAGATCGTCGCGTAAGGCGTTCCGGCCGGGTAAGTGGCGCCACTGTCGCCGATCAGGGGGATAGCCGAGACCCCGCTGGAGGTGGAGAGACCTGCCCAGTCCCCCATGCGTTCGGCCGGCGTGAATACCGTCTGCTCGAGTGAGCCCTCGGGCACAACGTTGCGCGTGCCCTGATAAGAGAAGAAGAAGAACGTCTTGTCTTTGCCGTTATAGACGTGCGGAATGTCCACGGGTCCGCCGACGGTGCCTCCGAACTGGTTCTGATGAAACGGCGTTACTGAGGGCTGAAAGAAATTCCGCGCGTCCAAGCCGGTGTCGCGATAAAACTCGAAACCGTCGCCATGGATCTGGTTGGTGCCGTTCTTGATCACCGCATTCAAGATGGCCCCGGAGTTGCGGCCGTATTCCGGATTGATGGTGCTGGTGACCATGTGGAACTCGCCGATGGCGTCAGGGCTGGGAATGATTCCGGCCGTATTCAACGAGATGTCGGCGGTATCGACGCCGTTCACCAGGAACGAGTTCTGTTGAGTCTGCGATCCGTTGGTCGAGAAGTCGGTGCCGCCCGTCGTCATGCCGAAGCGGTCCGACCCGCCGACCACGCCCGGTTGAAGCTGCTGCAACTGGATCCAGTTCCTTCCATTCAAGGGCAGGTCAGTTATGGTGTTGCCTGTGATCGTGGTTCCAAGCTCCATACTGCTGGTGTTGATCTGGGCGGGATTCGCCTCCACCGTGACCTGGGTTGCAGTTGCGCCCACTTGCAGCGCCGCGTTGGCCACGTAGATCTGATTGACGTTCAACTGAATGCCGGTGCTGGCGAACTTCGTAAATCCGGTGGCCGTGATGGTGACGTCGTATGTACCCGGGGCCTGCAGGTTTTCGATATCGAAGTTGCCATCTTGGGCGGTGGTCGTTGTACGGGTCACTCCCGTCCCGGTGTTGGTAACGGTAACGGTGGCGTTGGGAACGCTGGCCCCGCTCTGATCGGTGACCGTGCCGCGAATCGTTCCGTAGACATTGTCAGCGAGAGCTGGAGCCGTAGATAGCAACAAGGCGAGGGTTGCCGCCCATAAGCTGTTCAAAATTTTGCGCAGGGAACTGTAACGGTATGCGCCTTCGGGCATACGGAGTCCTCCAAGAAATGGGTTTCTCCGGCCCACCAGCACTAAGGCAAGCAAGGGTCCATTTGATCCCGATCGGGCAGCAAGGCGTCGAATCAGCGAGATAACCGCAGGGTGCGGTCAAGGCTAGGCGCTTCGGCTACAGGAATCCGCAGAACCCTATTGAAATTCATAGGATTCAATCGAGGCCCTCCGCAGTCAGAGCGCTGATGCTACGTTGTTTCTTCAAGCGGTGACGTCAAGACCAGTTGATGAGGTCCCTGAACTGGAACTGGCGCGCTGGGATAAAGCGGCGTCCGAACTTACCGGTTCTGCTCGATGACTTTGCTTGTAAAGAGATTGGGCTAGTGCTTCAAACGCCTGTTGGGCGTCAGACACAGAGCCGGACTGGAGAGCGCTTCCCAGCGCCTGAAAGGCCTGACCGGCCGGAGTGCTGCCATTCTGGAAGGGCGCAGGAGCGTGCTCTTGGAAATCGGCGTAATCGGCTTGCGCCTGATCGAGATTGCCGGACTGCAGAGCCTGGCCCAATTGGTTCAGCGTTTGCAATGCCTCGGCGCGTGAGTAATACTGCGCAGGCGCTACCTCGGCAGGAGAAATGCTCTGGGTTGTCATGGTTGATTCTGCCTCCAACAGTGCTACGAATTTCCCCGCAGCCCGCAAGAGGCCCGGGATGACCACGTTGATTCCATCGGCTCTCTTCAAAAAAACTTTATCTCACCGCCAGAAAGCGCTTGACGGATATTCGACTGGGCGATATTCAGTGACCTGCGAGATACAGAAGACCGATTGAAGAGTTGTTGTTGCGGATACAAGAATCCGCAGGGACGTTACAGAAATCTGTATACCCCGGCAAATCCGAAACTCTGGGTGTCTCACGAGCAGGGAAATCGGAGAGGCTCCGAGAAGCACCGAAGGCGTCAGAGGGGATTGTGGATTTAATAATTTCAATCCGCGACCTTGCGGTGAGCGTATACTCCTTGGGCAGGGGGATGGGTCGCATCGGAACGCTGGTCCGGCTACGAGGTGCGATACCAGCGGGCAGAGCCGCTCGCTTTGCGATCTGGCGGCTACATTCGAAAAGGAGGAAAGACCGATGAAAAAAGTGCTTTCGACTTTGAGTATGGCGGCTGTGACGGTGGTAGCTCTCGGCTTTCTGGCCGTGGGCCAGCTCCGGGCTGATTCCTGGACGGGCTGGATCAGTGACAGCGGCTGCGGCGCCAAAGGCGCGTCGGCCAAGCACAAGGCCTGTGCCTTGAAGTGCGTGAACGGCGGCGCCAAGTACGTCTTCGTGAACCCCACGACCAAAGAGGTAACTCCCATTGACAACCAGGACGCGGTAAAGGCAACCGATGTAGGCCAGGAAGTGACCGTCACCGGCACCATGACCGACAGCAAGGCAATTCACGTTGACAGCATCGCGCCCGCCGCGAAATCGTCAACCTAGCCCCGAGACTCTTCCCTTGTGTTACCATGGACCGGTGCGCATCGGGCGCCGCCGGTCCGCGGGAAGGGCTGAGCCCACTGAAACGAGAAGTCTGAATCCAGACACCTTCATGGTGATCTTCCTTTCGCCCGAACCAGCGGACATCGGGCAAGCCGGGCCGGGCTGACCAGCAGCAGGCCCAGAGGAGGTCATCATGGCCAAGACTCGTCAGCCGGCAGCCGCGCGCACGCTGCCCGGGAAACCCAACCTCGATCAGCTCAAGAAGCAAGCAAAGGATCTGTTGAGCGCGTTTCGCGCCGGCGAACCGGCGGCTATCGCCGAAGTGCGCGCCCACTATGCGGCGCCGCAGACGGAGGCGCTTCAGCTCAGCGATGCGCAACTCGTGATCGCGCGCTCGTACGGCTTCGCGAGCTGGCCGAAGCTTAAAGCGTTCGTCGACGGCGTCACGATCAAGCGGTTTATGGCGGCTGTCAATGCCGGTGAAGTCGAGACTGTGCGCGCCATGCTTCGCCAGCGGCCGGAACTGGTCCACATGGACACTGCGGGCAACAACGAGCATCGCGGGCTGCATTACGCCGTCTTGCAGCGCGACCCGTCGATGGTGCGCTTGCTGATGCAGTCCGGCGCCGACGCGCGCAAGGGCATCTGGCCGCACCGCGATGCGACCACCGCGTTCGCCTTGGCGCGGGAACGCGGCTACGCCGACATCGTCGCAGTCATCGAGGAAGAGGAACAGCGCCGGCGCGAGCAGACGAGCTGCCCGAACGCTGCTGTATCGCCCGCGCAGGATCAGATCAACGAGGCGATCCGCCAAGGCGACAACGCTACGGCCATGCGAATGCTTGAGGCGGACAGCGGATTGATCCGCGCTTGCGATCGTTCCGGAGGCACGCCGCTGCACGCTGCCGCGCAAGCTGCAAACGAGGAGATGGTGGCGTGGCTGCTCGCGCGTGGCGCCGGGGTCCACAAGAAGGATTTGCGCGGATTGACGCCTCTTGATCGCGCCGCGCTTGCCGCGAGCCCTTACAACGCCAAAAGCTTCCCGGCCATTGCCAGGCTGCTGCTCGATCGGGGCGCGGAAGTGACGCTGCCCGCAGCGATCGGGTTGGGTGACACCGACCACATCCGCAAACTGGTGGCCGCCGACCCCGGCTTGCTGCGGCAGGAAATCCGCTGGACCGAGGGAGGTCTGCTCACGCTGGCCGTGAAGCACGGGCAATTGGAAGTGGTCCGGCTGCTCCTCGAGCTCGGCATGGACGTCGACGAGCGCACCCTGCTTCAGGAGCTGGAGGAACCGACGCTGAGCTGGGGCGCGCCATTGTGGCATGCGGCCTGGACAGGCCGGCGTGATATCGCCGAGCTGCTGCTCGATCGTGGCGCCGATCCCAACGCGAACCTGTATGCGTCGGGCTGGCCACTCAGCAGGGCGTACGCGCGCGGCGACGAGGCAATGAAGCAGTTGCTGATCGAGCGTGGCGCGGAGCCAAAGCCTCATCTCGTCGCCCAGGCACACGACGTCGCCGGGGCCCGGCGCTTGCTCGAGGCTGACGCCAGCGAGCAAGTGGCTGAGGATTTGTGCTGGTCTGCTTGTGATAGCGGCTGCCCTTCCATTGTCGAGCTGGCTCTGCCGCGTCTCGACTTGCCGCCGAGTGATCCGCGCTGGAATTGGTTTCTCATCCAGCCGGTGCGAGGCGTGGGCGATAATACCGGCGCACTGCCCGCCGCTACAACCGATGAACGCTTGAGATGCCTCAAGCTGCTGCTGCAGCATGGAGTGGATCCGAACGTGGCGCGCATGGGGCAAACCGCTCTGCATTTCACCGCTGCGCGCCATGGCGTTCCGGACGAGGCGGATCGGGTGCGCTTCGCCGCGATGCTCGTCGACCATGGCGCCCGGCTCGATTTGCGGGACGACTTGCTGAAGTCCACGCCACTCGGATGGGCTTGCCGCTGGGGGCGTGAGGAGCTGGTCGCATCGTTGATGGCGCACGGCGCGCCGGTGAATGAGCCGGACGCTGAGCCATGGGCGACGCCGCTGGCCTGGGCGAGAAAGATGAGTCACACTGCGATCGAGCGCCGTCTGCGCGAGTCCGGGGCGAAGGAGTGAAATCGCGCTGAATAGCGAGCGCATCGCGGTCGCGCGGTATATACTTGGCCCAGCGCGAGATCGGCGTTGATTCCGCGAAGGAGGCAATGGTTCGGCATGGAACCGTTCTTGAGCAGGGAGGAACTCGAGGCGCTGAAGCGGTTGGGGACCTGCACAGTGGAGGACGCCATCGAGACCTTCGACCTGCGCGCCCGCAACACTGGATTTACGAGTTCCGAGGTGAGCTGCGTTTTCGACGATCTTCCGCCCGTTGTGGGCTACGCCGCCACCGCCCGAATGCGCAGCGGCGAGCGGCCCATGTCCGGAAGGAGCTACCAGGACCGGACTCATTGGTGGAACAGCGTCCTGAGCATTCCGGAACCGCGCATTGTGGTCATGGAAGACTTGGACGAGCCGCCCGGCGTGGGAGCGTTTCTCGGGGATGTTCATGCCGCCATGCTGAAAGCGCTGGGATGCGTCGCCTTTGTCACGAATGGAGCCGTGCGCGAGATCGCTGCGATACGAAATCTCGGGCTTCAGGTGTTTGCGCGCAACCGGGCGCTGTCGCACGCCTATGCTCGCATCATCGACTTCGGTTCGCCGGTCATGATGGGCGGCATGGAAGTGCGTCCCGGCGACTTGCTGCACGGCGACGCTCACGGCGTGGTTTCCATCCCTCACCAGATTGCGGCCGCCATTCCGCGCGTCGCAGCCGAACTGGTGGCACGCGATCGCCGCGTTCGCACCGTTTGTGAGTCCCCCGACTTCAGCGTCGAAAAGCTCCGCGCCACGATCAAGGAATTGCCGTAGCTGAGTCCGTCGGGCCGCCCCGTGCGGTTGCCCCCGAATGGGGCGGCCACAAGGGCCGCCCCTATATCTGTAGATCGAGGACGAATGAATCGCGAATATCACAAGTGGTGCAGCCCGGTCTTGCACCGGGATATGGAACTGCTGGTCTTCGGCCACGCCGGCGTCCCGACGATCGTGTTTCCCACGTCCATGGGACGCTTTTTCGACTACGAAGATCGCAACATGATCAAGATCATCGATGGGCGCTACGAGTCCGGCGCCATGCAGTCCTTCTGCGTTGACAGCGTTGACGCCGAGAGCTGGTACAACAAGCAGATCCATCCGCGGGACCGCGTGCTGCGTCACATGCAATACGAGCAGTATCTGCTGAACGAGCTGATTCCGTTCATCCGCGGCAAGAATCCGTCGACAGACCTCGCCGCCACCGGATGCAGCTTCGGCGGCTATCATGTGATCAATTTTGCGCTGCGCCATCCCGACCTGATCACGCATGCCGTGAGCATGAGCGGGGCTTTTGACATCCATCAGTTTCTGGACGGCTACTACGACGACAACTGCTACTTCAACTGTCCTCCTGATTTTCTGCCCAACCTCAACGACAATTGGTACCTCAGCCGGTATGGCACCCACTGCAAGATGGTGCTCGCGACGGGCGAGCGCGACAGCTGCCTTGCCGACAACGAGCGCCTGGGACACATCATGGACCAGAAGCAGATTCCGCACTGGCTCGACGTCTGGGGCAACGGAACGGGTCACGACTGGCCATGGTGGGAGCAGATGGTGGTTAAGTACTTCGGCTAGCTGCGCGCACCCAAAGCCATCAAATCGGGTGCGGAATTCCCAGGATGCAGCGCACGGTGTCCCGTGCAATGAGCAGTTCTTCGTTCGTGCGGATCACCCATATTTCCGGCGAAGCGCCCCGAGGACTGATCAGCTTCTCGGGGCCCTGCACTTCGGCGTTATCTTCCGGGTCCAGGCGAATACCGAAGACGTCCAGGCCTTCGCAGATACGGGCGCGGACCGCGGGCGCGTTCTCCCCGATGCCGCCTGCGAAGACGATGCCATCGGCGCCGTTCAACGCCGCGAGATAAAAACCGATGTACTTCTTCACGCGATAGCAGAACATATCGATCGCAAGCTCCGCCCGCTCATTCCCGTTTTCCGCAGCACTCAGAAGGTCACGCATGTCCCCCGAGATACCCGAGATTCCGTAGAGCCCGCTGTGGCGGTTCAACTCCGTTTCGAGATCATGAGGAGTCATTCCGTCGCGGTGGAGCATGTAGAAAAGCGCTCCGGGATCGACGTCGCCCGGACGCGTGCCCATCATCAGGCCTTCGAGCGGCGTCAGACCCATCGAGGTGTCGATGGACCGGCCATGGTCGATGGCGCACATCGATGCGCCGTTGCCAAGGTGGCAGGTAATCACCTTGTAGGCGCTGCGATCGTGGCCGTGAAGGCGCGCGAAACGATAATTCAGGAAGCGATGCGAGGTGCCGTGGAATCCGTAACGCCGCACCCGGTCGCGCGTGTAATGGATCAGGGGGATACCGTAGTGAAAGGCGTGCGGAGGCATGGCGTGATGAAAGGCAGTGTCGAAGACGGCCACTTGTTTGGCGTGCGGCAGCAACTTGACCGCGGCGCGATAACCCTTGAGATTATTCGGATTGTGGAGCGGCGCGAGCGGGATACAGCGCTCGACCTCCTGGATGACCGTTTCGTCAATCAAGGTCGACTGCGTCAACTGTTCGCCGCCATGGACCATGCGGTGCCCAACGCCTTCGATGTCGCTCAGGCTCCGGATGATGCTGGAAGCGTGGCTTAGGCGTTCGAGCCCTGCCTGAAGAGCCTCGGTGTGATCCCGGGTCGGCCGAGCCCACTGCGAGGCCCGCTCGCCCGTCGCTTGAAAGGTGACGAACGAGTCCGAGCTTCCCACCCGCTCCACCTCGCCCTTCGCCAGCAGCCGGTCGGTGTTGGCATCGATGTGCTCCGGGCTGGTCTCGATGAGCTGGAACTTTACGGAGGAGCTTCCGCAGTTGATGACGAGTATGTTCATTTTAGTCGTCAGTTCTCAGTTAGTTTTCGGTCATCAGTTCTCAGTAGCCAGATCTGAGTTCTCAGTTTGCCGCTAACAAGGCCTCAAAATTGGATTGCAGACTAACTGAAAACTGACAACTCAAACTTCAACTACGAAGCCCACTTCCAATCTCTCACTTCCGGCATATCTTCACCGTGTTCCTCAATATAGTGCCGATGATCCACCAGCTTATCACGCAGCATCTGCCAGACGTGGGCGGTGACGTTGCGCAGGCGCTCCACGCGCTCGAGCACATCGATGGCAAGGTGGAAGCGATCGAGCTCGTTGAGGACGCACATGTCGAACGGCGTAGTGACGGTGCCTTCCTCCTTGTAACCCCGCAGGTGCAGGCCCTGGTTCGTGCGGCGGTATGTCAGCCGGTGAATCAGCCAAGGATAGCCGTGGAAGGCGAAGATAATCGGACGATCGGTAGTGAAAATCAGGTCGTAATCCTTGTCCGGCAAGCCGTGCGGATGCTCGGTCGATGGCTGAAGCGTCATCAGATCGACCACGTTCACCACGCGAATCTTCAGATCGGGGACGTGGCGGCGCAGGATATCGACCGCGGCCAGGGTTTCGAGTGTAGGCACGTCGCCCGCACACGCCATCACCACGTCAGGCTCTGCATTCTGGTCGTTGCTCGCCCATTCCCACACACTCACTCCGGCGGTGCAGTGGCGCACGGCGCCGTCCATGTCGAGCCATTGCAGCTCGGGATGCTTGCCCGCGATGATCACGTTCACGTAATTGCGGCTGCGCAGGCAGTGGTCCGCGACCGAGAGCAGGCAGTTTGCGTCCGGGGGCAGATAGACGCGGACAATGGCCGCTTTTTTGTTCACCACGTTGTCGATGAAGCCGGGATCCTGGTGCGTGAAGCCATTATGATCCTGCCGCCAGACGTGCGATGTCAGCAGGTAAGTGAGCGAAGCAATGGGCCGTCGCCACGGAATGGTCTTGCAGGACTTCAGCCACTTGGCGTGCTGGTTGAACATCGAGTCGACGATATGGACAAAAGCCTCATAGCAGGAGAAGAAGCCATGGCGCCCGGTGAGGAGATACCCTTCGAGCCAGCCCTGGCACATGTGCTCGCTCAGGACCTCCATCACGCGGCCCTCGGGCGAAACGTGATCGTCGGTGGGCAGGATTTCCGCCACTGACTCGCGGTCCGTGACCTCGAACACCGCATCGAGCCGGTTCGACGCAGTCTCATCGGGACCGACAATGCGGAAGTTATGGCGCTCCTGATTGAGCTTGAGTACGTCGCGCAGGAATCCGCCGAGCACCGTGCACGAGGCCGCACGGGCAGCTCCAGGCTTCGGCACCGGGAGAGCATAAGAGCGGAAATCCGGCATGGCGAGATCGCGCAGCAGCAATCCGCCGTTGGCATGCGGATTCGCGCCCCTGCGCCGGTCGCCCTCGGGCGCAAGCGCCTGGAGTTCCGGAATCAGGGCGCCTTTTTCGTCGAAAAGCTCCTCGGCCTTGTAGCTCTTCATCCATTCTTCGAGCATCTTCAGGTGCCCGGGCTTTTCAGCAAGGTCCGCGAGCGGGACTTGGTGGGCGCGGAACGTGCCTTCCACCTGCTTGCCGTCCACCACCTTCGGACCGGTCCAGCCCTTGGGCGTCCGCAGAATCAGCATGGGCCAGCACGGGCGCTCGTGGAACCCTTCAGCGCGCGCTTTGCTCTGAATGCTGCGAATTGACTTGACGATCTTCTCGAGCGCGGCGGCCAATTCCTGGTGTACCAATTCGGGCTCGTCGCCTCCCACGAAGTGCGGTTCGTAGCCGTAGCCTCGAAAGAGATGGGCCAGTTCTTCCTCGGGGATACGCGCCAGAACGGTGGGTCCGGCGATCTTGTAGCCGTTCAGATGCAAGACTGGCAGCACGGCGCCGTCGTGCACGGGGTTCAGAAACTTGTTCGAATGCCAACTCGTGGCCAGCGGTCCGGTCTCCGCCTCGCCGTCACCGACCACGCAGACCGCGAGCAGATCGGGATTGTCAAACACGGCGCCATAGGCGTGCAGCAGCGAGTATCCAAGCTCGCCGCCCTCGTTGATCGAGCCCGGCACCTCCGGCGAGACGTGGCTGGGAATCCCGCCGGGAAACGAGAACTGGCGGAACAGCCGGCACATGCCATCGACGTCTTGCGAGATGTGAGGGTAGGCTTCGCTGTACGTGCCTTCCAGATACGTGTTCGCCACCAGCGCGGGTCCGCCATGACCCGGCCCGGTCACGAAGATCACATTCAGGTCGTGCTTGCGGATCAGCCGGTTCACGTGGGCATAAAGCAAGTTCAGACCCGGCGTGGTGCCCCAGTGTCCGAGCAGGCGCGGCTTCACGTGCGTGATTTGAAGCGGCTCGCGCAGCAGGGGGTTGTCGAGGAGATAGATCTGGCCGACCGCGAGGTAGTTGGCCGCGCGCCAGTAGGCGTTGATGCCATGCAGTTCGTCGTCGCTGAGGGTACGGGTCGATTTACTCATGTGGCTATCCTATCGCTAGTCAACGCCGGGGCGAAACCGCCGCCTTGTGAAATTTCGGTGAAAACGCGGGCTGCCATCGCCGTCGCACAGCGAAAGGGACGCCGCCGCCCACGCCTCTCGCCACCCTCGTAGGCTACAGAAGAGCGCGAAAAACGCCTATCTCCTTCTTTTTCAAGAATATCGTGGGACTTGCCGGGCGGGGTTTTAACTCGGTCCTTTGTTTTCAACAACATCGTGGGACTTACCGTCATTTTCGACTTCCGGATCGGGCGCCGCCTGCTCTGGCCGGCCCGGACGGCGGCGCTCTTGAAAGCGCAATAGCATCGCCGTGATCTCCTTCACCTGCCGGAACGCGGCCGCCTCCGACCGCAGCATGAAATCCGCGCGGGGATCGTTCGGAGCCATGGCGGCGTCGAGCCCGGCGGGTGTGATCTCGCGCGCCCGCCGATCCCGCTGCTGCCGGTAAGCCACCTGTTGCGCTTCGATCTCCTGCCGCACCAGCGATCGCAGTTCCGCGCGCAGCCGGCCGCGCTCCTCGCCGGTCGCCGGGGCAATTCCAGAGCGGACAGCGGCGACCGCGTGGTCTGGAGTGATACGCGCCGGCGCCGCTTTCTCGCCCAATTGATCTTCCGCTTGGTCGGCGACTTGGTCGGCCACCTGTTCGGTCACCTCGCGGGCCATCTGGTCGGCGAGCTTTTGCACTCCGGGGTCGGAGGGCTTCATCAGCCGCCAGACCCGGTAGAGGATTTCGCCCGGCCTGCCCTTGGGATGGTCCCCGACCACGTCTTCGAGGTCGTGGAGGTCGGTCAGGGTGGCGCAGAATCCGATCTGCTGGGCCTGTTCGAGCAGCCGTTCGAGCACGGCCGTCTTCGCCTTGTGGCTGGCGGCGTCCTTTTCCGACAGCTCGTCCACGTTCAGCGTTACCCGTTCCACCTGGTGGACGGTCATCGCCTCCTGGATGCGATCGGCCCGCTCCACGCGCCACAAGGCGCGCGCCAGGCGCCTGACCAGCACCAGTTCGTAGTCGTTTTCCGGCTGCCAGGTTTCATTGAGCGATCCGAGCAGTCGCTCGAAATCGTCGGGCTTCTCGCCGAGCGCCCGCATGAGCTCTACGGTGGCCTTGGAATAGAATCCGTGCACCAACTGCGCCTCGCGGATGCGTTCGATGCCCTCGGTCGTAGCCGGTCCCTGGGAGAGACGCGCGTTGGCCTGATTGGCTTCGAGTTTCTGAGGGGTGAGCGTGGGATGCTTGACGAGCGACATGACAGCCTCCAATACCGCCGGCCGGGGGCCGGCGGAGTAATTCGAGGCATAGTAACTCAACTCTAATTCTTGTCAATAGGAAATATTTACATACCTCGGCTCATGATGTAGGCTACATACGCGGTTTTCAAGGTGATTTTGGAGTTTTTCGAAGTAGCCTACGTGAAGAAAGAACGGTAAGGCCAAGGCCCGGAGGGCCGGAAGAGGGTAGCCCGCGCCGTGAGGCGTGGGAATGCGATGTGTAACACGATTCGTTGCATAGCCCCTGCCGGGGCTTAGCGGGCTCTCGCTCGATGCAGGGACGGCCGCGGGT
>JASHPE010000221.1 GCA_030038235.1 Terriglobia bacterium | reverse complement strand
TATGAGATGGAGCACGACCCCGAGGTGCTGGAATTATGTGGCGGTCAAATTTATGTGGTGGCGGCGGCCAGCGGGCCTGTTTGGCGCGAGGTTGGCCGACGCCGAGACCACATAAGAGATCGGCTTAGAGCGAGTGCAGAAATGACATCAGGCCTGCCTTCGGCTCCCGCCGTTTCGGGGTCCTTGGAGGGTTCGGCTCACATAACGCGAGGGCGCGCGCTTTGGTCAGCAAGTCGATCTCCGCGTAAATGTTGGTGGTCTCGAGAGAAACATGTCCCAGCCAAGCCCGAATGGTGTTGATATCGACTCCCGCACGCAACAGGTGTGTACCCGCCGTGTGCCGAATGACATGCGGGCTCACCTTTTTGGCGAGGAGCAAGGGTCGATCCTGAGCTATCCGCTGCACATACCTTTTGACCAGTTGGTGGATGCCAAACCGGGTTATCGGCTGACCTAGCCGGTTCAGGAAAACGTGCTCGCCGGGATCTCTTCCATCGATCGCAAGCGCCAGTTCCGCAGCAGTCAGGGGCCAGAGCGGACAGCGCCGTCTCTTGTTTCCCTTGCCAAGGAAGATTACAGAAGACAGCGCGCGCCCCGAACCCCGGGCCAAATCGAGGTCTTTGATGCATAAGCCAGCGACTTCACTGGCACGCGCACCGGTGTTGTACAGAAACAACAGCACCCGGTAATCACGCTGGCCTTGCATCGTCCTCCTGTTCGGCTGGGCTAGAAGCGCATCCATCTCCGGTTTCTCCAAATATGGAACCTGACTCTTGGTAAATCGCTTGAACGGAATAGATCGAATTCCGCCGCTCCACGTGATGTGTTCAGGACTCTGCAGACCAATGTAACAGGCCAGAGAACGAAGGGCCGCCAGGCGCTGGTTCCGAGTGCTGATACTGGACTCGCGACTGTTCTCCAGGTCGAGCAAGAACTGTCGCACCAGGTCCGGAGAGACGTCGGAAACCAACAACTGATCTGCTTGTCGGTGGGTCTTCTTGACAACAAACGAAATCAATAGGACCAGGGTGTCGCGATAGCTACGTTGTGTGTTGGCCGAGAGATTTCGGTCAGTGACGAGGTGTTCAAGCAGAAATCTTTTTACCCAGGGGCCCAACTTGGTGGTTTCAACCATGGCACACCTCCCCCAGAGCGTATCGCTCGAAGCGCATCGAGGCTTCCTGTAAGAGCTCCGGTGTGATGGTGAGATATGCTTGGGTGGAAGCGATTTCCACGTGCCCCATGTACGTGGCGAGATGCGGCAACAGCTTTTGCACGTCCTCGCCTTCCCGGTACCAGGCTAGGAGCCGATTGGACGCAAATGTGTGCCTTAGATCATGGAGGCGGGGTTGATAACGCGCCCCATCGGTGCGACAAACCTCCGCAAAACTGCGAAGCCGCGCAAAGGCCGCCTCTAGAGTGTCCCTCCCGACGGCAGCCCTGGAACGAAGAACAAAGAATGGTCCCTCATCCGTCTGCGGATGGCCGTCTTTCTTCCTCCTTGCGGCATATTGGGCCATGACCAGATTGAGCTGGTCGCCAAGGGGAACGAGGCGGGTCTTGCGGAACTTTGTCTGGCGGATGACGATCAAGGATTGGTCAAGGTTCACGTCGCCCAGAGTCAATCTGAGTGCTTCGCTCACCCGAAGGCCAGCACCGTAGAGGAGGAGTAGAATCGCTCTGAGCGTATGCGCTTCGAGCTTTACGTGATTGCGCTGAAATTTGGATGTGCCCTCCAGGAGGCGACCCAGCTCACCGCGGGTATAGAGGTATGGGACAAACGGTTCTGGACGCGTAGGCAGCAGGATCGGTAGTGGCGACTGGTTCACATGCCCCCGGCTAACGGCGTACCGATAGAAGCCCAGCAACAGGTTGTGCTTGCGGTGCCAGTAGGTGGTCAACGGTCCTTTGCCATCCAAAAAAGATCTGACTTGTTCGGGTCGAATCTCTGCAAGATCAGTCTCGGGACCACATGTACGGCAGTACAAACGAAACACCAGTTCAGCGCTGTGGTCGAGCCCGTTCCCGAGCGTCTGCCGAAATTTCAAATAGTGAGAGACTGAGGTCTGTAGGTTCATGCCAGACCTCCTAAATCGAAGTCGGCAACTTGGCGCAGAGCGGTTAGGTCAACCTTGGCGTAGATTCGAGTCGCCTCCGGATCACGGTGCCCCAAGTAATCCCCAATTTCTTTCATGGACATCCCATAGGCCAACAAGCGCGTCGCGCAGGCGTGCCGGAGGCAGTGCGGGCCGGACCGCCTCACCTGAATGTTCAATCGTCGCATCCGGCAGCGCACCATCCGGGACAGGCAATCGAGGCTCATGGGCCGGAAAGGACGACGCAGTGTGAGGAACAACTCGGAATAGGGGGACGGCGGTCGCACCTCTTCTTCATATCGGATGACGGCTCGTCGCACCGACTCCGGTAATGGCCATATTCGGTCGCCCTTCCGCTTGCCGTGCTGGACAAGAAGGGTGTCGTGATCCCAGTCGAAATCCTGCAATCGTAGCCGCAGCAGCTCTCCTGCTCGCAGAGCGTAGATGCTCAAGATGGCCAGGATCGCACGATCGCGAACATCTTTAGGATGTTTCCCCTTAGCGCTCATTATCAGTCTGCGCACTTCTTCCCATGACGGTCCACTGGGCAGGAACTCGTGACGATAGACGGTTGGGGCCGCGATGGCCACGGCGAGCCCCTTAGGGCATAGCTGTCGGGTCTCTGCAAAGCGGAGGAATGCCCGAAGCGCAGACACGTGGAGCCGAGTGGTTCTTCGTGCGTAGTCGCGCCAGCTTGCCCTTTGTGCAAGCGCGTCGTCGATATCACCGATCGAGAGCTTGCGGATGGAAATCCCCCGGGCTTGAAGGTGTCGGAGAAAATGCCTGACGTGCCAGGATTCGGTGGCGATTGTGAGCGGTGCCAAGCCCCTTTCGCTGCGCATGTGCTCAACCCACAAACCAAGCGCTGACGCGTATGGTTTCGTCAGATCATCCCTTTTTGCAAGACATCCGATGAAGTCGAGCCAGCGGGTGGCAACGGACACGAATCGTGCACGTCCCCTGCTTCTGTCAGTTAAACGGGGATGACTATACTTGCGCTCCGCCCACCGCTGAGCGGCTGACTTGATCTCGCCTGGCGCAACTGGCCTTGCCGGCTTTAGTCTCAGCCGATCAATGATCACGAGTTGGTATGCGGCGATCTCTTGAAGGGTTTCTCTTGAAGAGCCTCTTTCAGCGCAATGTCGCAAGAAGCGGACACGCTGTTGAAGTAAGGAGCTGCGTTCGTGACGGCGTTGGGTAAGGGAACTGCAGAATATATGGTTGAACAATTCGAACCTCCTTGTTGTGGATTTGGAGGTTCGAGTATCACCATTAGGTTATGTGGTGTTCAAACCAGCGGCCAGCGCCATCGAAGATACCATCGGCACTCGCCACCACATAACTGTGACCGCCACATAACTCCAGTTCGGTTTTCGAAAACCGAACTGGAGTATTACGACCAGCCACCATCTATTCCGCTCGCCTATCACGCGGCAAACGGCAGACGTCTCTCGGTCGTGCACACTCCGGACTATTTTGTGCTGCGCCAAGACTCTGCGGGATGGGTCGAGTGCAAGACTGCGGAGGAACTTGAAAGGCTGACCGTCAAGGCGCCAAATCGATACGTCCGTGACGGCAGGGGCGAATGGCGTTGCCCTCCGGGCGAAGCGCACGCTTCGCCGCTGGGCCTCGGGTATCGTGTGTGGTCGTCAGCTGAGATCAATTGGGCTTTCCAACGAAACCTTCTGTTCCTGGAGGACTACCTGAGATGTGATCCTGGAAGTGTAGCAGGATTCGTCACGCCGGCCATCAAGGCTGCGATCGAAGACAAGCCGGGAATCCCTCTGCACGAACTGTTGGAAGGGTCTGGAGTCGAGCAACGCGACGAGATCTACCTCCTGATCGCAACGGGCGGCGTTTACGTCGACCTCAGTGCTGCTCCGCTGGTCGAGCCAGAGAAGGTCAGCGTGTTTATCGATGCAGACACCGCTGGTGCATACCGACGGGCTTGGCGCGAGCTGGAGGCGAATGGGGCCATATGCGGTCGAGCGGACAGCCAATCTGGCCAGACGCCGGATGCCCACTCCGAAGCATTCCGGCTACTGGCGGGGGCCAGCGAGGAGGACCTAATCGCCGCAAACCGGCGCTTCGACGTTGTGCAGCGCCACTTGGCCGGAGAGAAAACACCGAATTCGATTCCGGCCAGGACGCTTCGGTTTTGGTTGGCGCAGTATCGGCTCGCGAAAGAGACGCACGGGAACGGGTATGTGGGCCTGCTGCCGAAGACCGGCGCACGAGGAAATCGAACCAACCGCTTGCCTGAGGAGTCACGCAAGCTGCTCACACAGTTCGTTGACAGCGATTACGAGAATCTCAGACAAAAGACAAGAGTCGCGTCCTGGGCGGCGCTGAAGCGAACTTGCGACGACCGCGGACTGGTTGCACCGAGCTACGTAACCTTCTGCGCCGCCGTGCGCGGGCGTCCGACCTTCGACCAAACATTCAAGCGGAAGGGCCGGCGGGCCGCCTATACCCACGCATCCTTCTATTTCGCACTGGAGCCGACAACACCGCGCCACGGGGACCGCCCCTTCGAAATCGGCCACATTGATCACACGGAGTTGGATGTTGAAATCGTCTGCTCGCACACAGGCCGTCCACTCGGGCGGCCATGGATGACAATCCTCACCGATGCCTTCTCGAGGCGCTGTCTTGCGCTTCATCTGACCTTCGATGTCCCGAGTTACCGCTCTTGCATGATGATTCTGCGGGACTGCGTCAAACGCAATAGCCGGCTGCCTCAGGTCATTGTCATCGACGGTGGCCCTGAATTTCAGAGCACCTACTTTGAAGCTCTCCTGGCGCGCTATGAGTGCACCAAGAAGACGCGCCCGCCGGCGAAGGCCCGTTTCGGTTCTGTGTGTGAGCGGCTATTCGGCACTACGAACACCCAGTTCATCCACAACCTGCGCGGCAATACGCAGATCACGCGGAATGTCCGCCAAGTCACGAAGGGCAACGAACCTGTCGGAGAGGCGACCTGGACTCTGGCTTGTCTTTACGAGTACCTTTCGACATTTCTCTTTGAGATCTACGACGCGATCCGGCACCCCGCGCTGGGACGAAGCCCGCGAGAAGCATATCTGGCCGGCGTCGAAAGCACGGGCGTCCGGCCAAACAGAGTGATTACGTACGATCAGGCGTTCTTGATGGCCACCCTCCCAACAACTCCGCGGGGCACTGCGAAGGTGATACCGGGGCGTGGCGTTATTATCAATCACATTTACTACTGGGCGGAGGCATTTCGCGATCCCGCCGTCGAGAATCGCGATGTTGCCATCCGCTACGATCCTTTTGATGTCGGCACGGGCTATGCCTTCGTGAAGCGCCGATGGGTGGAGTGTCACTCCGAGCACCACATGGTTCTGCAAGACCGTTCGGAGAAAGAACTGATGTTGGCATCGAAGGAGGTACGCCGACAACGCCAGTTGCACTCTCGCGAGCGATTCACGCTGACGGCTCGGAAGTTGGCGGATTTTCTTGAATCAGCCGAAGCGGAAGAGAAGTGCCTCGTTCAGCGTTTGCGCGACCGGGAAAGCAAGTCCATCCACCACCACGGCCTCCTGGCTGTTGTTGGCGCACCCTCGAATCCAGAGGATTATCTGGAATCTCGGCCTGGAAGCCCGCCGACGGCGTTATCAGGTCCCGGCAAAGCGATGGCAACCACGATTTATGGAGACTTCTAATGACAGCGAATCCGTCTCGGGGAGTCGATGATGTTGAGTCGCGGCTTGAGCGTTTCCGGTCCTTCACGATTGCACACCCTCGGCTCGTGGAAGCCAAAGCGGCATTGATGCATGCGATCTGGGGCGCCGAGCCAAATTCTCTCATTCTTGTGTACGGCCCGACCGGCGTCGGTAAGACAACATTGCGACTGAAAACTGAGCAGTTGATTGCCGCGGAGATCTTGCGCGAACTACACGACGACCGCGCTCGGATTCCCGTTGTCAGTGTGGAAGCCGTTGCTCCCGAGTCCGGGAGTTTCAACTGGCGGGACCATTTCAAACGCCTCCTTCAGCAGCTTGACGAGCCACTGATCGACCATAAG
This sequence comes from Terriglobia bacterium, assembly GCA_030038235.1. Taxonomy (GTDB): domain Bacteria; phylum Acidobacteriota; class Terriglobia; order UBA7540; family UBA7540; genus Gp13-AA77. The sequence continues at coordinate 7,211 of JASHPE010000221.1, read as the reverse complement.
CTGAGGCGCCAACCGGAGGGATCGCTGGCCACCCCGAGTAGGCGCTTTATGCCACCCTCGAGGGCGGTCAGCACAGAGTACCGATATGCCGTGGAACAGGCTATTCGCTATCGCAGGCCGGTCGCGGTCATGATCGATGAAGCCCAACACCTTGGCAAGATTCCTTCAGGACGGCGCCTCTTGGATCAACTCGACGTTGTCAAATCGATCGCCAACCAGACAAGAACCGCGCATGTGCTCTTTGGGACCTACGATCTGCTCGCGTTCCGAAACCTGAATGGCCAACTCAGCAGGCGAAGTATCGATGTTCACTTGGCTCGTTATCGCGCCGAAAACTCTGAAGATCGCCAAACCTTTATCAATGTCGTTCGATCGTTCGAGAAAGAGCTTCCGTTCGATGATCGACCGGACCTTGTGGGGGACTGGGAATTCCTCTACGAGCGAAGCCTTGGTTGTGTTGGGATTTTGAAGGAATGGTTGGTGCGAGCGGCCACAGTGGCATCTCGTGAGGGTGGCTGCCGGCTGACTAAGCCTCATCTCGAAGCCCAAGCCCTATCGATCGCTCAATGCGAGCAAATGCACGTGGAGGCTGCAGATGGTGAACTCCAACTGCAAGAGACCAGCCAGGCGGTGGCGCGGTTTCGCGGAAGGCTGGGCCTAAGCACCTCCGTAATCGCACAGGCAGATCCGCCGCAGCGAGCTTTGCCCGTCAAATTCCGGCGCCCTGGCCAGCGGCTTCCGACGCGTGACGTTGTTGGGCAAATGGGTGCAAATACCGCCTCTGTTTGACTCTTGGTCACTATCGCGGTCACCGCTGCCGCCGAGGAGCCAGCTTTATTCGCTCGAGCCGATCGGTATAGGCACCGCATCGGTGGAGAGCCTGACGGGCTACGCCGCTCGCCTTGCAGACGCGCACTCAGTGAGCGTGGGAGACCTTGCGGGCCGGGTGCTCTCCGAGTTATCAGATTCCAAGGGCCCAGTCATCACGGCGGCGGCCAGAGGCTGGAGGGTCGGCGGGCATGGATTCCGTGTGTGCAGCTACGCGGTCAATGGCGTAACCGACCGCGCCGAGAAGTGGGTCCACGCTTTGGAAGTCGCGACGACCCGATCAGATCTGCGAAGTCTCACTCTCCTTCCATTCCGCGGCAGCCTCCCAGGCCAGATGTTCCGCCGACACCGGGCATGGTGCCCGCTTTGCTACGACGACTGGCGGGCGCGCGGGCAGATCGTTTACGAGCCGCTCTACTGGGCAATCGAGGTGTCGTCACACTGCCTTGTCCACGCCAGACCGCTCGACTGCGTTTGCTGCCACTGTGCGCGCATGCTAAGCCCACTCGGTGTTTTCTCCAGGCCGGGACACTGCGAGCGTTGCGGCGATTGGTTGGGCGTGCCGGCTGATGATGGTTATCGGCCGAGCGGAGAGTGCGAAACGTGGTCGTCCACTCAGGTGGGAGGTCTGCTGGCGATGCTCCCTCGGGTCAACCCGTTCACTGCCCGGGACTCGTTTCGCCGGAGCCTGATTGCCTACCTTGAACAGATCACTGGCGGCAATGTACTTGCGTTGGCGCAGCATATCCGGTGTCCACCCTGTATTCTGCAGAACTGGCTGAATGGCGCCACGGTTCCTCGGCTTGAGAACCTGCTGCGAACTTGTCGGTTCTTGAACATTCCCGCTTCGAGTCTATTCGATGCTGCCGGACCGGCTCCGGAGAACATCGCGGCCGCAAAAGAGACGCTTGCTCGCGCCGGAGGTCGGGACGTATCCCCATCCCGGCACCCAAGCGAAATCCGTAAGGCTCTTCGGGAGGCTCTTGATGAAGCCGTACCTCGCACCTTGTCAGAGGTGGCGCGAGGTCTCGGGTACACAAAAACGGAGAGGCTCTATCAAGCCGACCGCACGCTCTGCCACAAGATCGCTGCCCGATATCGGCAGTCGGGCCGAAGCCACTGGTGGAGGAAGCCGGGAGCAGCCAGGATCTGCGACGCCGCTCGGCTCAGGCAGGTGTTGGAGCAGTCGCTCAACTCGAACATGCCGACTTCAGTTTATCAGCTCGCCGCGACACTCGGATACGCGAACGACGGATACTTTCGCCGCAAGTATCCAGAACTCTGTCGGGAGATCAGCGAGAAGATCGCACTTGCCAAGCGAACCCGGTCCGACTACGTCCGTGGTCTGTTGGAAAATGCGCTCGATGAGCACCCAGCCCCAACTCTGAAGGACCTCAGCCGACGCCTCGGTTATTCGAATTCGGCAGTCCTGCGGGCGCACCAGCCGGACCTGTGCGATCGACTCCTGGCGCGGCACCGAACTCATACTTTGGAGCGCAGAGCGGCTTTGGAAAGAATGACAATGGAGGCGCTCGAAGAGACCGATGTGCCGTCGGTCCGTGTTCTCTGTAAGCGCCTTGGCATTACGGTCTGGTTTATGAACGAGTATTTTCCAGCTGTGCGAAGGATGGTGGCGAAGCGGCACCGCAGCTGCGTCGCGGCCGAGACTCAACGGCGGCACGAAAGGCTGTGGCGCGACGTCCATCACATCGCGGCCGAACTTCGGAACCAGGGCTTGTACCCATCAGCAACCCGGATCAATGCACATCTTCCACAAGGGTCTTGTCGGGAATGGAAGGCTCTGGCGTTGGCAATCCGAGACGCGCACAAGGCTCTCCGCATTTCGAAGTAGAGAATTAGCACACCACCAATTGAGCGTCAGTTAAAGCATAACGTTGCCAAGCGGCAAAGTTATGGCTTATGACCGGCCAATCGGTGCCCATTATTGGGCCTCGTCAAGTTTAGCAAGCGCAGCGGCGACCTTGGCGAGTCGGTTCGCGAGGCGGGCGAGTTTGCGAGAGATCGCCGGGCTGTGGAGTTGTCGGCGATACATGCTCAGGAGATGGCGGGTGGCGGCGAGGGAATTGACCAGGCCAGGGAGCGAGGTTAGGCCTTCGGTCGGCGTCACCGAGGGGCGCGGCAATGGAGGAATCGTATGACGGTTCGCCATGTTCTGGCGCGCCCGGTGGTATTGCTGTTGCAGATCGCTCTGGACGATCTGGGTATAGCGCAGGGTCATGCGGATATCTTTGTGCCCCAGGAGTTGTTTGAGGGCTGTGAGGCTAACCCCGAGACGCAACATCTCGGTCGCATAGGAGTGGCGAAGTTGGTGGGGCGTAGGGGAAATCGAGCAACCTGCCCGGCATGCGGCGACTTTGAGCGCCCTGCTCAAGGCGTGAGCGGCGGCGTGATGGCTGCTCGACTGAGGCACCAGGAACGGCGAGCCCGCAGCGGCACTCAACTGCCGTAGAGCGAGGAGGCGGGCGTGGATTTGGCGGACGTCGTCGTCCACTGGAACCCAGCGTTCGTTGTGGAGCTTCCCAAGTGGGACATGGAGCGCCCATTGTTGCTCTCCGAGATGGCGCAGACAGTCGGGAGTGAGCTGAAGGCACTCGCTGATGCGCATGCCGGTGGCTCGGAGTAACAGCAGCGTATTGGACCGCAGGTTGTCTTGGGCGCGAAGCTGTTGGTCCAGAAGGCGGTCATCCTCCGGGGAGAGGGGTTTGGGAAGATAAACATCGGGACGGGGAAGATCCTCCGGCCGAATGAGCCCTTCCGGCATGGAGTACTGGCCGCTGTAAGCCAGATCGTTCAGTAGACGCCGTAAACAACTCAAGTACTGCAGACGAGTACCATTCCTTAGGTGTTCACTGAGATGGCGAATCCAACCCAGCAGGTGCGGATCACGGCGCAACTGGGTGGATGAATGGACCTCCGGATGGTGGGCGCGGATATAACGGAGGAAGTTGTTGACGACCCTTCGGTAATTGAGAATGGTGTTGGGGCGCAGACCCGTCAGATTTTGGATCTGGGCCTCCAAGACCCGCGGCAGAAGTGGGCTTGGGCTCATAACTCGCCTCCCGGAGGCAGGAGCTTGGGTTGGAGCTGGAGGCGCCTTTGAACCGCTCCAGCGTACTCGCGCCACACATCCTGGGGAGAGAGTTGCGCGTAGATCAAGGTGGTGTGGATCTGAGCGTGTCCCATGAGGCGCATCAAGGCGAGTAGCGAGATCCCGGCCCGCGCCATATCGCTGCCGAAGGTGTGGCGCAGGCGATGCGGGTTGGCTTGGGGCACCCGGCTGCGCAGGCGGTGATGACGAAACAGCGAACGAAGTCCAGCCAAGGTCAGAGGACGGCCTCGCTGCTGGCCTTTGAGAGAAACGAACAGAGCGGACGAGTTGGTCAAGGGCCTTTCCAGATGCAGATAGCTCTGCAAGGCCGGGAGGGCATCCTCGGGTAGGGGCAGAACCCTTTCCTTATTGCCTTTGCCGTGCACCCGGATTTGGCCTTCCGACAAACGAAGGTCTTCGAGTTGCAGTTGGAGGACTTCGCAGGAGCGCAGGCCGTCGAGCAGCATCAAGGCGACGAGGCTGAGATCGCGAAAAGTGCGAAAGCTGCGCCAGAACTGAGCTATCTCTTCGGGGGAAAGTGGAACCACCACGCGGTGCGGCTGCTTCAGCCAGAAGCCGGCCCGGGTCCGCCGGGGCCGACCATAGCCCAAGGGATTGTGGACACTGTAAGGGCGCCGGAGGTTGAATTGCCCTTGGGGAATCTCGTGGTGAAAATGAAAACGGTAGAGAGAGCGGAGCACCGCCAGGCGGTGATTGATGGTTTGGGGTGTGGGCCTCGGTTCCTGCTCGAGTTGATGACGGACATAGTCGAGCAACGTCGCTTCGGTGAACTTCGTTAGGGGGCCAGGACCCGCGTACTTCCTCCACCAGCGGAGGAGGTGTAACAGGTCATAGCCGTAGGCGCGGAGGGAGCGAGGAGAAAGGCCACGGAGATGCTGCACATCGAGAAAATCATTCGCCCACTGGACCTCGCAGCCCTGGTCGTTAAGGAGCCGGTAAGAAGAGGCGCTGGGCGGAGCGGAGGGCCGATAGACTAGCCGGAAGTCGGGTTTCTGGCCAGGGTCGAGGGTCACGGTTGCGAGCTCTTCTGGGCCTGCTCGAGGCAATGGGCAAAATCGGCTGCCGTGGCCCCGGCGGCAAAGTAGCTGTTGGGGTCGTGCCCTGGCGGCAACTCCACGAGGCGCGCGGTCAGGCCGGCACGGCGGAGGCGCTGGGCCAAGACCTGGGCCGACTGCTGGCCGGCCTGGTTCGCATCGGAATCGAAGACGAGGAACACTTGGCGGTTTAGTCGGTCGGAGAGTTGCGCGAACTGGCCGGACGTCAGATGCGCTCCCCAGGCGCAGGTGGCGTTAGAGAACCCTGCCTGCCAGAGCACAGCCAGATCGAAGAGGCCTTCCACCAGGATCACGGTAGGAAAGACGGAGACTGTCTCCCAGGCATACAAACCGCCTTTGGGACGTGCGAGAAAGCGATGCGCGGGTGCGGGGCCGGTACTGCGGCCGTAGAGATTCTGGATGTGATTTTCATCGCGGCAGGGGAACACCAGGCGTCGGTAGAAGGTATCCCGGCCCTGCCGGTCGACCAGCCCAACCTGGCACAGAAGCTGCGGCGAAAACCCGAGTGAGGTTAGGTGTCGTCGCAGGTTCCCACCCGCGGCATAGCCGATGCCTAGCCGATGAATGACCTCGGGATCCTTTAAGCCCCTCTGATGGAGGTACGCGAGGGCCTCTGGATAGCGATGAAGCTGGGACTGATAGAAGCGCGCCGCCGCCTCCAGCACCGCGGATTCGGAAGGCGGCACCAAGCCCAGTTCTTGTCTCAGAAGCGCGACGGCTTGGTGAAAGGGAAGATCGAAGTACAATTGAGCAAAGCGAATCAAGTCGCCGCCCCGCCCGCAACCGTGGCAGAAGAACAGGTTCTTCGAAGCATTGACATAGAACGAGGGACGCGTTTCCGCATGCAGGGGACAGAGTCCAACGAACTCTTGCCGAGAACCCGTCGGGCGAAGGCTCCAGTTACGCCCTCGCAGGTACTCCAGCAAGGGAAGCTGGCGTTTCAGTTGTTCCGTTTCCTCCCACATCGCGCCCTTCTTGGCTCCACGGCCAAGGTAGGCGAAGGCGGGGGAAGCTTCCAGGCGAGGATGGTGGGTAGAGCGAAAAAAACACGCTCAGCGACGTAGCGGCACGAGCACCTGGAGAAAGTAGGCCACGGTTCGCCAGGACAGGGCCAACCGGTCGTGGCTCAAGATGCCTCCGCACGCCAATCGATCGGCCACCATGCTGACCATCTGGCGGAGGAAAGGAAACGAGGTCGCCGGACGGCTAGAACCCGTGAAATCGGTGGTCCTCGGTGTGGAGGACGACTCCGACTGTAGCAGTTGCAGGCGGTTCAGTCTCTCGGCCGAGTCCAGGCTGCGAAACCAGCGGCGAAGGGTGGAAACATCGGGAACTCGGTTGGCGTCTTTCACCACCGGCACCGCCAGGTCCGGCGAACAGCCCTGCACGAAATATCGTTGCAGAGCTTGACTGCGCCCTATCAGGCTGTAGTGAGTGTAGGGAAGGGAGAACAGAGGAAGAAAGGTGATCGTCTTCCAGCACTGCTTGCAGAGCCCGCGTCGAATGCCAATCCAGTCGTGGTGCTCGTCATGAGCTTGCTTGCGCCGCCGGCCGTGGCCGATGACTGTATCACTCAGGCAATCCGGGCACTGGCGAGGAATGGATTCTGCACTCAGGGTGGCCCAGTCGCTCTGAGGGTTGTTTTCTGCCTCCGAAGGTGGGATAAAGAGAATCACCGCAGGGTGGAGGCTCTGCCCTGGGCGGGTGACCTTGCCGGGTGTTCGTCCGAGGCGGAGCCTTCACTCTCTCCTTAAGAAACCCAACTGAAAGAGAATAACTCCGCTGGGCAAATCCGCTTCCCCGTTACCCATGTCACTCAAAAACGACTGGAGGGAAACGTCAACTTCCTCTGGAGGAGACCACAAGATTGGGCGACTGGGGAAAAATGACTCGGCCAACGAACAAGGCGGACGACGACTTTCTGTGTGCGGATCAGCGAGATTGGCCGGTTAAATGGCTTAAATCGCACCGACCAGCGCCAGCGAGGAGAGGAAGTAGAAATGCGATTCGTAGCGAAGGCCAAGATGGGGTTTTATCCGCTGCCAGTCCTCGAAGCCGAGCGAATTGGGGCGTTCTTGGGATTCCCCGGCAATCCGTGTGTGGCAGTGGATCCCTGCGTTGGCGATGGCGTTGCCTTCCGGGTGGTCACTGAAGCCCCATCGGTGCTGCGTTACGGTATTGAGCTCGACTCCTATCGT
>JASHPE010000220.1 GCA_030038235.1 Terriglobia bacterium | reverse complement strand
CCCTGAGCGAGGATATGCCCCCGCATCGCCGATTCAAGCTCCTGAGCGGTTGCCTGTTCGAGATTCAATGCGGAATCGAGTGCCCAAAGGCGAACGAAGTAACGATGTGGCTTGCCACGAGGAGGACATGGTCCGTTGTAACCTGTCTTGCCGTAACTGTTGGTTCCCTGACGGCCGCCGGCTCCTTCAGAACTTGGGGCAAAACCTTCAGGCAGCGAACGAGTGGAAGATGGGAGATCATAGATGACCCAATGGACGAAGTTGCCGCCGGGCGCGTCGGGGTCGTTCATCACCAGCGCAAAGCTGCGCGTGCCGGCGGGCGGATCGTTCCACGAAAGCGCCGGCGAAACATCGGCGCCTTCGCACGCGAAGCGTGCCGGAATCTCGCCGTTGGCGCGAAAGGATGACGTGCTCAGGATCAATTCTGCGCCCGGTGAAGCTGGCATGGCACGCCAGGAAGCAAATCCGCAAACTCCGCTCATCGATAATGCGAAGACGAACCAACGGGCCCGTCGCACGCGAAAGCCAGCCGTCAAGTCAGCCTCCAGCCAATCGATCTTATCACAATATTTGTTAATAACAATCTCATTATTATTGGGTATTCCGGCGATAACACGCAGCGACCCTATCGCTGCCGCTCCGCAGCAGGGCGTGCCCGACATGACCGGAGAATACGAGTTCCTGAAACCTGAGAACACGCTGGCGATTCTCGAAGAAGAAGGCAAATTGAAGGGCTATATTGACGTAATGCAAGATGAAGACGAGTCGAGCGACGTGCTCAGCTATCCCATTACGATCGGCACTCGCGCAGGCGATCGCGTCGAGTTCAAAACGGCGAAGATTCACGAGAAGTATTACCGGTTCAAAGGCTCGGTCGCGCGCGGGAAGGGACGCACGCCGAACGATGGAGACTTTCTTCAGTTAAGCGGTGATGTCGAAGTTGTGACGGTGGACGCGGCCGGCCAGGAGCATCCGGAACAACATCACGTCACATTCAAGTGGAAGCCCAAATCGGAAAATGATGAGGACTAACGAGCCGCATTATGAGCCGCCGAGTGCAAGCGGCCCCAAGGCCGGTTCCGATCGCGATGTCTTGCGCTTCAGCCGCTCCTGGCGATGCCGGAAGCGCTCGAGGTCGCGCCGCCGCTCGAGCTTTGACCAGGCCTGCCACTGGGCCACGACCGCGTCGCGGGGCGGCGCTCCGGCATTCGAACCCAGCCAGCCAAGGGCCCTCTCCGTGAACTCCAGTGCCGCAGCAGCGTCGCGCAGCCGATGCTCGGCGTGGATGGCCAACTGCTCCAGCGCATCGAGGAAATAGTCCGTTTCGCGCCGGATGATCTCCATCCAAATCTCGGCTGCTCGCTCGAATTCGCCTGACCGCCGGTGCTGGGTGGCCAGGTGCCAGAGCGCGCGCGGCTCGAGCGCGGCCGGGAGTCCCGAATCGAGCGCGCGCCGGCAAACTCTGGCGGCGCGGGCACGATCCCCGGCACGCTCGAAGATTCGGCTTAAGCTGAAGAGATCCAGACCAGGCGGGCACTCCTCAGCGGCGACGATGTCGAGTTGCCCCACGCCAACACCTCGCGCCGCCTCCACGCGTACAATACGCGCGAGTTCCGCGGTGAGCGCGGCCAGCGTCACAATGTCGAGGGCGTTGTGATAGAAGACCGGCTGCAGCCCGCGCGCGTCGCGGCTGCGCAGGTAATCGAAATAGATTCCCGGAATCTCCGACCCGTCAACGTCGCCGGTGCGTCCCACGCCGAGCACTTCCGCCTCGAGGTGCGTGAGCCGGCAGCTTTCGAGTCGCAGTTTCCAGAGCTGGCGCGCCGGATGCAGCAGATCGAGATGAGTCATGCGGCCGAAAGGCGAACGCTGGCGCGCCAGGCGGTATCGCGTTTCGAGCAGGGGCACGTCAAAGGTCTTGCCGTTGAAGGTCACCAAGCCCTTGTAGCCGGCAAGCACCTCGGCCAGCGCCGCCAGGACTGCCTTCTCCTCGGGATAGTCGCGCAGGAAGAACTGCCGCACCACGAAATCGGATCCCTCGATCGCGCCCACGCCGATCAGAAAGGCGCAAGTGCCAGTTCCGCCGGCGAGTCCCGTGGTTTCGGTGTCGAGATAGATCAACTCGGTGGGATCGGGCAATGAGCCGCCGTCGAGAAAGATCTCGAGCGAGCCCAGGTCGCTCACCGAGACGTCGCCCACGCGCAGCTTGCCGTAAGGACGTCCAAAGGGCAGCGCCTGGCGGGCCACAAAGTACTCGCCCAGGCGATTTGTCTGCACGCAGCCTTCGACGTAATGCTCGATGCCCTGCGGCACGCGCTGCGCGGGCAAAGGTCGCAGCGTCTGGTCGCGCCGGCGCAGCCATTCGAGCTGGCGCTCCAACTCGCGGTCGGCGCTGCTCTTCTCAGCGGCTCGGCGGAGCTGGCGAAGTTTCTCTTCCAGATTCATCGGAGATTAAGCGCTTGAACTGCCGACTGCGAACTGCCGACTGCCTACGCGTCTCGATTGCCGGCAGCTATTGCGTACAGAATCGCCACCGCGACCTCTTTCCCCTTCTCGCCGATCTCACCCGCAGGACCTACGCACGACGGGCATCCCACTTCGCAGCCGCAATTCTCGATGAGACTCCGCGCGTTCGAGAGCAACTGATCGCTCATCCGATAAAGCGGCGCGCTCAGGCCGATGCCGCCGGGATATTTATCGTAGAGGTAGATGTTGGGCTCGAAGAATTGGCGATCGTCGATTGACGATTGTCGATTGAGGTCCCTGCTGTTCTCGCCCACCGCGACACCCAGGTCGCGCCCGTCGCACATCACCAGCAGGATCGCCATGGCTTGAAGCGCGTTGCCGAGAGCGCGAACACCGTCCTGACGGTCAGTGCTTGAGTATGGCATCGCCGCGAGCATCTCATGCGGTAACGTCAGCCACCAGGCGGTGGTATGCATCTCCTGTTCCGGCAGCGTAAGGTTCCCCGCACCCACGTTCTCATGAGTGTGGAACTTGATCTTCTTGAACCCGACCACTTGAGTGTTGACATGAACTTCGCCGTGGTTTACGGAAGGGAGTCGGGTGTGGGGAGTCGGGTGTCGTGAGTCGAGGTCGTCTTCATTCTGACTTCTACTTTCGAACGTCTCCAGCACCGTGATCTTCGTATACGAAATCGCGTCCGTGTAATAGTCCGAGTCCACCCGATGGACGTACGCCTTGCGATCGTCGTAGTCGAGCCGCTCCACGTGATATTGTTCGCCGTTCTGGATGTAAATCGCCTTTTCGTGCAGCGTGGTGAGCGCGCTCGGGAAATCCACCTCGCCCAGCACCCGCGGCTCACCGGTGTTGTCGACGATCACAAAATTGTCGGACGTTACCGACCGCAGGCTCACCGCGTCCGCCGGATAGCTCTCCGACACCCAGTGCCAGGCGCCGCCCGTGTGGCGCAGGAAGCCGGTCTCGGTGAGATGGCGGCACAAGGTCTCGAGATCGAGCGTGCCGAAGCGCTCGCCTTCTTCGATCGGCAGTTCGAAAGCGGCGCACTTCAGATGATTGAGCAGGATCTCGAGATTGTCGGGATTCACGAAGCCATGCTCGGGCGAGCGTCCGAAGAAGTAGTCGGGGTGCTGCACGATGAACTGGTCGAGCGGCGCGCTCGAGGCCACCAGCACGGCCGCCGATGTGCCCTGCCTGCGGCCCGCGCGGCCCGCGCGCTGCCAGGTGGACGCGATCGTGCCCGGATAGCCGGCCAGCACGGCCACGTCGAGGCTGCCGATGTCGATACCGAGTTCGAGAGCGTTGGTTGCGACCACGCCGAGCAGCCGCCCTTCGCGCAGATCGCGCTCGATCTCGCGCCGTTCGAGCGGGAGATAGCCGCCGCGATAGCCTCGTACCTGGTCGGGACCGCCGGGCGTGCGGCTGAAATCCTCCTTGAGATAAGTGACGAGGATCTCGGTGGCCAGGCGGCTGTTGGCGAACACGATGGTCTCGAGTCCGCTTCCGAGAAACGTGCGCGCCATGCGCCGCGACTCGTTCAGGTACGACCGCCGGATGCCGAGCTGCGGATTTACGACTGGCGGATTGTAGAACACCAGGTATTTGTCGGATGCCGGCGCACCGTTGCGGTCCAGGAGCGTCACGTCTTCTTCCAAGATGTGCGCGGCGAGGTCAGCGGGATTGGCAATGGTGGCGGAGGCGCAGATGAACTGCGGATGGCTGCCGTAGAACCGCGCGACACGCTTGAGGCGGCGCAGCACATTCGCGAGGTGACTGCCGAGCACACCACGGTAGTAGTGCAGTTCGTCGATCACCACATATTTCAGGTTCTCGAACAGGCGCTCCCATTTGGTGTGGTGCGGAAGAATGCCGGCGTGCAGCATGTCGGGATTGGTGATCACCAGATTGCCGCGCGCGCGAATGGCTTTGCGGGCGTCCTGCGGCGTGTCGCCGTCGTAGGTGAAGGTACGGACGTCATCGCCAAGCTCGGCTGCGAAGCGATTCAACTCCGTGAGCTGGTCCTGCGAGAGCGCCTTCGTAGGGAAAAGGTAAAGCGCCCGCGCGTCAGGATTGCGCACCAGCGAGTCCAGAATCGGCAGGTTGTAGCAGAGCGTCTTGCCGGACGCCGTGGGCGTGACCACCACCAGATTCCGGCCTTCGCCCGCCAGTCGAAACGCCTCAGCCTGGTGCGAATAGAGCTGGCGAATGCCGCGCCCTTCGAGCACACCGGCCACTCGCGGCTCCAGTTCCTCCGGCATCGGTACGAATTCGGCCGCACGCGCTGGAATATGGCGGATCGCCGCCACGCCTCCGAGCCGGGCGGGGCCCGGGAACTTGTCGCGAATCTCGGCAATCGCCTGCTCGACGCCCTGCGGCCCTCTTGGCCGGTCGGCGGTCAGCAGGGCTTGTGTATCAAAGGCCATCCTGCGTCCCCGGCGAACGACTCTAAGGTTCGCCTTTTATTCGCTACGATCTTAGCACAGCTTAGTAATGAGGAGCATCAAGCAGGATGTTGAAAACACCCTCGAGCCTCGTTATTCCGAGCGAAGCGAGGAATCTCGCTCTGCAAGAAAAGGAGATAGGAGGTTCCCCGCTTCGCTCGGAATGACGAGGATCGGGTTTCCAACGCGCTCTTAAGAGCTACGGAGCGCATCGATATATGATGGACCCTGGAGGAGCGAACCAAACCTTGACTGACACTGGGCCACGAGTGCGCCGCATGCTGAGAGCCGCAGCCCGCGCTCTGCGGCGGTTCGCCTACGCGCGTCCCGTATTACCCACGGCCACAGCGCCACGTCCGCGACTCGGGTGGGCGCTGGGCGGCGGATTCGCGCGCGGCATGGCGCACATCGGGGTCCTGAAGGTCCTCTACGAAAACAATATCCCGGTTGATGCGCTCGCGGGCGTGAGCGCGGGCGGTGTCGCCGCCGCAGCCCTCGCGAGCGGCTGCACCACTCAGGAGATGATCGACGATGCGCGCAAGATCCGCTGGCGGCAGTTTGCACGCTGGACGCTGCCGCGCCTCGGATTCGCCACCAACGAGCGTCTCGAGGTCATGCTGCGCGAGATGCTGCACTGCACCACGTTCGAGGAATTGAGCATCCCGCTCGCCGTTGTGGCCACCGACATTTCCACTGGCGAAGCGGTGGTCTTTCGGCACGGTGATCTCACCCGCGCCATTCGCGCCAGTTCCGCTGTCCCCGGTCTGTTCGCGCCCGTCGAGCACGAAGGACATCCCTTGGTGGACGGCAGCATCGTGTGCGGCGTGCCAGCAGCGGCACTCGCCGGTTTCGCTGTGGACAAGATCGTCGGCGTGTGCCTCAATTCCGGACGCCTGCACCACCGGCCGGTCAATTTCTTCCAGGTAGTCGGCCAGGCCTTCCAGATCGCCGAGGCCCGCTGCGAATTGACTTGGCGCCCCCAATGCGACCTTGTGATCGAGCCCGACGTGAGCCGGTTCACGTGGGACGACTTCGACCGCCTCGATGAATTCATCGCTGCCGGCGAATCCGCGACCCGCGCCGCGCTGCCCCGTCTTCGGGAACTCCTCGGAGCTCCGGCAACCACGACGGCTGCCACTATCGCCAGCGCGCCCACCGCCACGACCTCGATTGAATCGTCTTGAGCCCTGATTCAGATGTCGAAGGTTCCTCGCTCGTTCCTGGTGATCACTACCGCCGTCGATTCTGTTTGTGATTCGCCGCCTGGTTCAGTAATGTTGAGAGTTCCACATTTCATCTGGAGGGTATAGTTGCGTAAGGCCTCTCGATTTTTCTCACCTCAACCGTCCCATGAATGTAATTCGGAGGCGGGCGTTGGAAGCGGCGCTATTTTCCTGGCAGTTGTCCTGCTTATCGTTCTCATCGTCATCGGCTGGAAGGCGCTTTCCAATCAGGCTCCGACGATTTCCCTTGCCAACCAGCCTCGCGGTCTCGGCCAAAGCACGCAACTTGCGATCGAAGCGCGCGACGGCAAGCATAACGTGCGCCGCATCGCCGTCGACGTTTCCCAGAACGGGCACGCGCTCTATCACACGGCAATGGTTGCGCCGTCCGGACCGGTCCACTGGTGGAAGCCGTGGTCAGACGCCCAAAGCGTGGTCGACTGGGCTGCGCCGCTCAACCGCCGTCTGATTCCCGGCCTTGCGGAGGGCACCGCGACGATTCAAATCGCCGCGATCAATGACTCCTGGGGCCGACTCTTCCGCGGCGGCGAATCGCGCGTCCGCCTCACCCTGCCCGTGCGCTTCACCGCGCCGCAGATCGGCGTGATCACAACGCAGCATTACATCAACCAGGGCGGCTGCGACATGGTGGTGTTTCACGTCTCGCCTGGCACAGTGGAATCGGGCGTTCAGGTCGGCAAGTACTTCTTCACGAGCTTTCCGGTGAAGTCCTCGATGCCGGACACGCGCCTCGCCATCTTCGCCTATCCGTGGGATCTCGATCCCTCGACGCCGGCCGAGATCGTGGCGCGCGACGACGCCGGCAATCAGGCGGTGGCGAACTTCAGCTATCGCGTGTTTCCCAGGAAGTTCCATACGGATACCATCGCGCTGGATGACGCCTACATCGCGCGCGTGGTGCCGCCGATCATGAGCGAAACGCCGGATCTTGACGATCAGGGCAGCCCGCTCAAGAACTTTCTGGCCGTGAACGGACGCCTGCGCCAGATCGACAGTGACAAGCTGATTGAGCTCGCAAAGCAAACGTCACCCACGTTCCTCTGGCACGAACCCTTCAATCGGCTGCCCTCGAAGACTGAAGCGTATTTCGCGGACGCCCGCACTTACACCTATAACGGCCAGGTGGTGGACCACCAGACGCACCTCGGATTCGACCTTGCCGGTCTCGAACACATGCCGGTCCTGGCCGCCAATGACGGTGTGGTGGTGATGGCGCAATTCTTCGGCATCTTCGGAAACGCGGTGGTGATCGACCATGGCGCGGGCGTGCAGACGCTCTACGGCCACATGAGCCAGCTCGAGGTGAAGCCCGGCGAAGCGGTCAAGCGCGGCCAGGAGATCGGGCGCAGCGGAGCGACGGGCCTGGCCGGCGGCGATCACCTGCACTTCACGGTGCTGCTCGACGGCGTCCCGGTGAATCCGACGGAGTGGTGGGACCCGCACTGGATCCACGACCGCATCCAGGCGAAGCTGGAGGCGTATCGCTGAGGCGGTTACGGGTCTGATACTCTGCTGTAAGGGCTCCGTGAAAGTTCGCGACATACAAAATGTCCGAAACCAAACCCAAGTTCGCTAAGGCCCTGATCATTGCTTTCGTCGCGACACTGGTTGCTATCATTCCGCTAGGAGCGGGCCAGTTCGACCCGTCTTTGTACGCCGGCATGCGATGGCGACTGCTCGGTCCATTCCGCGGGGGTCGCGTTTCCGCGGTGGCTGGCGTGATCGGGCAGCCGGGTGTCTACTACATGGCGACTCCAGGGGGTGGCGTCTGGAAGACCACGGACGCTGGGGAGGTCTGGCAACCGATCTTCGACCAGGTGCCCGTGGCCTCCATCGGTGCGCTCGCAATCGCGCCATCGAACGGCAGGATTATCTATGTCGGTACCGGCGATTTTGGGATCGCCAGCACCTCCTGGGGAGCGGTCAACCTGGGAGACGGAGTCTGGCGCTCGGATGACGGCGGAGAGACTTGGCGCCATATCGGGCTTTCCGAGACCGCGCACATCGGGACGATTCTTGTGGACCCGAACAACCCCGATGTGGCGCTTGTGGCGGCGCTCGGGAACGCCTATGCGCCCGACCCTCATCGCGGCGTCTATTTGACCACGGACGGCGGCCGGACATGGAACAGGACTCTTTATAAGGATGATACGACGGGCGCCATGGGACTGGCGTACGACGCCGCCCGCCCTGGCGTGGTGTATGCGTCTCTGTGGCACCAT
Source organism: Terriglobia bacterium (assembly GCA_030038235.1). Taxonomy (GTDB): domain Bacteria; phylum Acidobacteriota; class Terriglobia; order UBA7540; family UBA7540; genus Gp13-AA77. The sequence goes on along the minus strand of JASHPE010000220.1, from coordinate 5,773 downwards.
CAAGCCGCTCTGCCGCCTGCTCCGGCCGATAACGATCAAGCCGGCGGGGCCATCTACAAATCCACCGACGGAGGACGAAGCTGGCAAGAGTTATCCGGCCACGGACTTCCCACCTGGCCGATGGGGCGCATCGGGTTGGCCGCTGATGAGGGGCGCGTCCTCGCAATTATTTCCAGGGATCAGGGACACCAAGACCACCTTCAAGGCGGCTTGTTTCGCTCCGATGATGGCGGAGCAAGTTGGCGAAGCGCCACGCAAGATCCACGGTTGGAACCCGGAGGGCGCTCCGGCTATTTCGACAACGTCTGGATGGATCCCCAAAATCGCGATGTGGTCTACGTGGTTCACACGTCATTTTATCGCTCCAAGGATGGCGGGAAGACCTTCGAGGTTTTGAAGGGCGCGCCCGGTGGCGATGACTACCACAATCTCTGGATAAATCCAAAAAGCCCTTGTGTGCCCGTGGAAGGCGGCGAAGGCTGTCTCAGCAGCGAAATGATCCTCGGCGCTGACCAGGGGGCTAGCGTAAGCCTGAATGCAGGCCAGACGTGGAGCACCTGGTACAACCAACCGACCGGGCAGATGTACCACCTGTCAACGGATAATCAGTTTCCCTTCCATATTTACGGCCCTCAACAGGACAGCGGCTCGGTCGAGGTGAGCAGCCGCGGAGAATTTGGCGACATCAGCTTCCTGGACTGGCGGCCTTCGATGGGCGCCTACGAATACGGGTATGTTGAACCGGATCCGGCGCATCCGCAGTGGCTATTTTCGAGCGACGATGGCCCGGCAATCCATCGCAGGGATCGGGGCACCTGGTTAACCCTCGACGTAACGCCTTACATCGGGAGCGGAGGACCGTATCGTTACTTAATGGGCCCGTGGTGGGGTTCGGTGCAGCCCCCGTTCGTATTCTCGCCCGTAAACGGCAACATCTTGTATGATGGCGCGCAATTTCTCCTCGAAACGTCCGACGCCGGTCTCGATTGGCGACGCATCAGTCCCGACCTTACGGTGCGGCCGGATCTGCCCATGCGCCCTCTCCCGGAAGGCAAGACCAGCCGCGATTGGGCCGCAATCTCGGCGATCGGTCCCTCACCGCTGAGTGTCGGCCTCCTATGGATAGGCACCGACGACGGGCTGGTGCAGGTCACCCGCGACGGTGGCAAGAATTGGCGGCGAGCGACGATCCCGGGATTAAAGCCGCTGGATACCATCAGCATCGTTGAACCTTCGCCTTTCAACCCTGCGGAGGCTTATGTGGTGATGGACCGGCACGACTGGGGCGATTTTCGTCCTTACATCTACCGCACTGACGACTACGGGCGCACCTGGAACGCGATTATTGCCGGCATTCCGGACGGCAGCTTTGTTCGGGTCGTTCGCGCCGACCCGAAGAGGCAGGGGTTGCTTTACGCCGGCACAGAAAATGGGGTCTTTGTGTCCTTCGATGACGGCCAGGAGTGGCAGTCGCTGCAATTCAATCTGCCAACCGCTTCCGTGCGCGATTTGACGATTCGCGATGACGACCTGGTGGCGGCGACGTTTGGCCGGGCGTTCTGGATTCTGGACGACCTGAGCCCGCTTCGTCAACTCAATGCCCAGGTCGCCGCCGCCCCCGCACACCTCTTCCAGCCCGCGGAGGCGGTTCGAGTGCGCAGAGACGCCAACTCCGACACCCCCATGCCGCCCGAAATTCCCGCCGGAACGAATCCGCCCGCCGGCGCGATTCTGGACTACACTTTGCGGTCCGTGCCCTCTCAGCCGATCGAACTGGCGATTTATGACGCAAACGGCAATTTGGTACGCCAGTTCAGCAGTGCCCCATTACCAGAGAGTGCCATAAGGCCGGAGAACTGGCCGACAATTGCAGATTACTGGATGGCGAATCCGCAACCCTTGCCCAACCTTATCGGAATGAACCGCTTCACCTGGGATCTCCGCTATTCGCCGCCGCCATCGGCTGATCACTCGTATCCCATGTCTGCAATCCCGCACGAGACTCCGGCCGGTCCGGAGGGACCGCTCGTCGCGCCTGGAAAGTATGTTGTCAAGCTAACGGTCGCCGGTCAGACTCATACCCAGCCCCTGACGGTCCGGCCCGACCCGCGCGGGACTATACCCGCGTCTGCCTTCGCCGCTCAATTGTCGCTGGAGCAGAAGATCATGGCCGGGATGCGCGAAAGTTACGAAGCCTGCCAGACGGCGAAACAGCACGGCGATGACGCCGCCGCCGACCAATTTGCTAGTCTGAACGGCACGCTGAGTGGCTTGGCAATCGACGTCGAGGGCGCTGACGGCGCACCCACGCCTGCAATGTATGCTGCTGTGCGTCGCGAGCTGCAACAGTTGATCGCACGATTGCACATGTCGAAGTAGGCCCTTCGAAAAGAACTCGAGTGCCGTGAGCAAGAGGAGGCAACTGGCATCGCCGCACGAACGTTCCGAACATTGTTTACGTTCGAATCGTCATAAACCTTTACTCTTCAGTTCTCACATGCTATCGCAGGGGTGTGAGCACCGAATCACCGCTTTCCCCTGCCTCCGAGTCCCAGCCGCTCCGCTCGACCGGCCGTCTGAGCCTGCGGCAACTCGAGTCCAATCGCCGCAACGCCCAAAAGTCCACCGGACCCCGCACCAAGGCGGGCAAGTACCGTTCTGCCCTGAATGCGGAAAGCCGACGGCTGCTTCCCGAGGCCGTGGAGCGCGATTTGCGCGCTCGGGGTGAGGATACACGGGATTTCCTGCGTCTGCACCGCGATCTGGTGGCCATTTTTCATCCCAATCATCCCGACATCGCAAAGGCCGTGGCCATGCTCGCGTCCGCGTGGTGGCAGAAGGCGCGGCGCATCCGCCAGTGGGTGGGCGCCAGCGCGGCGCGGTCGCCGGAGCTCGATGCCCGGATTGAGGCTTTGCTGGTGGTGGTTGTGGGGCAGTTGAAGCGGCACAATGCGCCCTGGATCGGCCGGCTGACCGCCGCCGTGGGTCCCGCCGTCGGAAGCCCTTCTGAGGTTCGTCGCAAAATCGAAAGCCGATTGACGCTGTTCGGGGCGAAAGCCGCCGCATCGAAGCGCCGGAGGACGGCGCCGCCTGAACCGGAGAACGATCAGGGCGAGCTCGAGGCTTTCTTCGAGCGGCTGCTGCACGAGATTATTGCCGAGGCGGCGGCGAAAGCGGACGAAGGGCAGCAGAGCGAACCCGAGCGAACCCGACAGGCTTAAAGTGATTAGAATGAGTGCAATAGGCCATAATCGGCAGGGAGCGAACCCGACGCGGTTATCTCGCTTGTTTTCAGACGATTACGCGCCAAAAAGGCCCTCTTTTTGCATAATCGTATGTCTACCCGCTCTGTGCTATTCCAGATTGGGGCTCCTTCACCCGCAAGTCGACTCCCGAGCGGCCAAACGAGGTCGAGCGAACCCGAGCGAACCCGGCAGGCTTAAGGTAATTAGAATGAGCAGGATAGGTCATAACCGACAAGGAGCGAACCCGACGCAGTTATCTCGTCTGTTTTCAAACGATTACGCGCCAAAAAGGGCCTGTTTTTGTAAAATCGTATGTCTCCCGTCCGCATCCTATTCCAGATTGGCGGTTCGTCGCCGACGAAGCGGGGTCCCGAGCGGCCGAACGGTTCGAGCGAAGCATTTATCCTCCAGCGGGAATCTTGCGACAAGACCCTCATCGGCGCCCCCAGGCGCGGTGGAATCACAAGTCACGCGATCCCGATTTGAATTCGAGTCTGGTTGGCGATTGCCGCTGCCGGAAGCAACACGCGGTCGGGATGCAGCACGCCGAGCGAGGTGAATCGCAACGGCTGCCGATCAGGTGGATGGATGTGAATGATGAGGTCGGCTTGAAGCGGCTTCGAGAAGCTCAACTCGACGAACCATCCCAGTCCGGTATAAGAGACGGGGGGAGGACCCGCGCGCGTGGTCCAACTGATCTGTCCGAAACGCGTGGGACAATTCTCCACCCGAATCTTCTCGCCCGAGCTGAACCAGTGCTTGGGCGCGGCTTTCTGGAGGTGGACGACGGCGCGGTCGTGCTCTTCGTAGCAAAGCAGCCAGCGCAACGCGAGCGCCGGCTGCAACGTGCTGTTGACGACCGCGGACCACGCATAGGGGCTGCCTTCGCCGGGAAAATTGCCGGGCAGCAGCGCGTCCTCGGGGGCGTAGCGGCTACCCGAATCCATCGCATAGCAGAGATTGCCATAGAGCGCGACCAGGAACCAGCGGTAATCGTCCTGCCGGATGCGTCCCGCGAGCGTGCCGTGCTCCATGAAGTTCGAGGTACGCGGATACTCGCCGTCGGTGTTCATGCCGAGGATCTGCTGGCCCGCGAGCGCCCGATGCTTGAAGTGGCCGAGATCGAGCGCAGGGTCGCCCCAGTCGCTGGTCCACCAGTCCATCATGTAGCGATGATTCTCGTAGCTCGAAAGCTCTTCGGGTTTGCTCTTCGTGTCGAAGGCCGTGAACGGCGTGATGCCCGCTTGCTTCATGGCGTCGTTGCGATCGGCCATGGTTTTGGCGAGGGATTGCTCGATGCTGGCCCGCATGTCGCGAGCGAGATCAGCGATGAGCCCGGCCTCGGCATCCAACGCCTGATCCTGCCGATCCTGCGCGGCGCGCTTGAGGCATCGCGCGTGTTCGGTCAGGCCACGCCACGTCCAGGCGGCGTTCTGGTAGTAGTAAGGGTGCGAGTCCGGGAAATCGTTGTTGGGATCGCCGTTGTCGGCTTCGGGCGAGCCCCAAATCAGTCCGTGCCGTGGATCGTCGGACGGAAAGGTGGCCTTGGAGTATCGATAGCGTTCGGTTACGAATGCAATCATGCGCCGCAGCACGGGGAGGCGCCGCTCGAGCGCGGCAAAATCGCCGGTGTAATCGTAAGCGCGTGCCGAGTTCTCAAGGAAGACGCCGGCATTGAGCGGCGCTTCCACCTGGTCCTGTGTGTTGTAAGTGAAATTGCCGTCGGGCAAGATGTAGTTTTCGAGGTAGTGTTCGAAGTAAGGCTCGGATTCCTCCGCCAGATTCCACAACTGCTGCGCCCAGATGAACTCGTAATGCGCCACCGGAAACAGGGCGTGGCTGCGCTCCGGGATCTTCGTATAAGCGCCCTCGCCGATCTGGTAGGTGGGCTCGAGCCCGCGATAGCTGGTGCGCGCGAGCGCAATCCCGCCGCGCGCCGCGTCGAGCAGCCACTCGTCGGGAATCTCCACCTGCATCTTGTCTTCAAAGAAATGATTCCAGCGGTTCCACACACCGGCCAGCGCGGAAAAGAAATCTTCCGCGGAGCCATTCCAGTAGTGATTGGTGAATCTCGTTTCTGTATCGGCCATCGTGCCGGTTGCTCCCGCATCGCCGGCGGGAATCACGGCGGCGTGCTCGGGCGCAAGCATCACGCGCACGCGTCCGATGGGCTTTGCATCTGCGCCAGGCGGAAGCAGAACCATTACCTCATAGCCGACGCCGAACCTGGGGTTCCAGACGCCGATGTCGGCCGCGGGCAGGAATCCGCCGAGCAGCGTGCGCTTGCTGTAGCCCGTCACGTACTCGTACAGATACTCCGACGGCAGAAACCGGCGCGGATCGAACACGCAGCCGTTGGTATCGGGCGCCCACAAGGCTTCGGCCGCGGGCGCGAGCTGGCGGGATTTGCCATCGGCCTCGAGCCAGAGCGATTTTTCGGGACCGGCCTCCTCGTTGGCTGCAAGAGTCCAGCCGATCAGCTCGGCGCCGAGCGCGGCGATATTCTCGTAGCATGGGTCTTCGTCCGA
>JASHPE010000219.1 GCA_030038235.1 Terriglobia bacterium | reverse complement strand
GGAGCTAACATCAACAAACGATTAGCGATCGTCCTCGACAATCGCGTCATCTCGGCGCCTGTGATTGAGAACCAGATCCGTGATCGGGGCATGATCCACGGCTCGTTCACCGTTCAACAGGCCTCGGACCTGGCTCTGGTGCTGCGCTCCGGGTCGCTGCCGGCTTCCATTTCGACCATGCAGGAAGAGGTTGTGGGACCGTCGCTTGGGGCCGATTCCATCCGGCATGGCGTCTATGCCTGTATCGTGGGCTTCGTCGCGATTATGGGCTTCATGCTGTTTTATTATCACGGGGCGGGCGTCAACGCGGACGTGGCCCTGATCCTCAACCTGATCATTCTGATTTCGATCCTGGGCTACTTCGGGGCTACGCTGACGCTGCCGGGAATTGCTGGAATCATCCTGACGGTCGGCATGGGCGTTGACTCTAACGTGCTGATTTTCGAGAGGATACGAGAGGAATTGCGCGCCGGCAAGGCGGTATCAGCTGCCGTGTCAGGCGGCTTCGAGCACGCCTTCGTGACGATCATCGATACGCACGTGACGACCGTGGTCTCGGCCGCCATTTTGTTCACTTTTGGAACAGGCCCGATCAAGGGATTCGCTGTAACCCTGACCATCGGCCTCATTGCGAACTTGTTCACGTCGGTCTACGTCTCGCGCTCAATCTTCAATTACGAGTTGGCAAAGCGCAGGGTGGGTCAGACGTTGAGCATCGGCATCTGAGTTCGGCGCCCCGCGTACGACTTGGTTGCTTTGCCGTAATGGTAGGGGCTTTGGAACATCAAATTCTGATTTGAACCGGCTTTGTAATTGGAACTTGGTTTCGTCGCCCGGTGTCGAATCAAAGTAAGGAACATTGAATGGAGTTTTTTCACGAGCCGAAGTTTGATTGGATGGGCAAGAAGTGGTATTTCATCATCGCCTCCTTGTCCCTGGCGGTGCTCGGCATCGCTTCCATGTTCTGGCACCACGGCCTCGCTTACGGCATTGACTTCCGGGGCGGCACCCTGGTCTACGTGAAGTTTGCAAAAGAGCCCAATATTGATGCTATCCGGCACGAATTGGATAACGCCAACCTGCATGGCGCCACCGTGGTGCAGTACGACACTGCCGACAAGCACGAGTTCATCATTGGACTCGACCTGCGTGAGACTTCTTCGGCGAAGGCGTTGGACGCCGGCAAGCAGGACATCATCGGCGTGCTCGCCAAACTTTACGGCAGCGGGCCCGAGGGCAAGGTCGACTTCAACAATGCCGGCGCTTCGGTGCTCGCGGATCATCTGATCACGGCGGATCCGCTGGGGCTCGCCTCCAAAGGGACGGAGGCCGCCAGCAGGCAGTACCAGGATCTGGCAGCGGCAATGGTGGGCTACCGCACCAGCGCAGCCCGGGGTGGCTTGATCGGATCGTTCACCGACCTGAAGAGTGTGCCCGGCGTCACACAGGCTGTGATCGATGCGCTCAGCCACGACTTCTATTTGTCCGCATACTCAGTGTTTAATACCGAGATAGTTGGCCCCAAGGTCGGCGCGGATTTGCGGCGCCAGGCTCTCTACGTCACGTTGGCGGGGCTCGGCGCGATGCTCATTTACATCTGGTTCCGGTTTGAGCTAATCTACGGCGTCGCTGCCGTGATCGCGACATTTCACGACGTGATCATCACGCTCGGGCTTTTCTCTCTGTTGAGCAAGGAAGTTACCCTGACCGTGATCGCGGCGTTGCTGACGCTCGTCGGCTACTCTATGAACGACACCATTGTGGTGTTCGACCGCATCCGCGAAAACGTGAAACTCAACCGGCGCCAGAATTTCAAGGACCTCGTGAATCGCAGCGTCAACCAGACACTGAGCCGGACCATCCTCACATCGGGCTTGACCTTTCTGGCCGTGCTCTCGCTGTACCTTTTCGGCGGCGAGGTCATTCATGGATTTGCGCTGGTGCTGGTGATCGGCGTGATCATCGGGACATATTCTTCTTTTGCGATAGCCAGCCCGGTGGTATTGTTCTGGCAGCAGCGAGCAGCAGCCGCGGCGGGCGGCGTGCCGGAAAAGCCCAAGGCCGCCGCCGAGAAACCGCGGCCAACGCGACGAATTGATCGGGAGACCGCGAGCGCGCGGCGGTAGACAAAAGGATCGCGCGCCGTGCTATCTAGTGACCGGAGGCGGCAGCCATGCCTATGTTTGACGAAACCTTGCTCGAGTCATCTCAGAAACGCGGGCCGGTGCTCACGTCGGTTCATTGGCTCATCTCCATCGGCGTGGCAGTGCTCGGCTACGTCCTGGGATATTTCACGCTGGGCCTGATCTTCGCGGGTACCGAGGGCGGTGCCCTGGCCACACAGTCACTCACCCTGGCTGTCTTGCTGGGCTTCTACGCGATGATTATCTGCTACGTCTGGTCCGACACCGGACATCTCGGATTCAGCCGTCCGCTCTGGGTCGCAGTTGTCGTCATCTTCAATCTGGTGGGATTCGTGGCCTACCTGATGTACTCGGCCTCGAAGAGCGGCGATTGGAAGCGGGCCACGATGCCGATCGCCTACCTGCTTGAGGCGATCATTCTCGGGTCGATCATTATTTACCCGCTGATTTACACCCAGGCGCTCCCCCAGGCGCAGTTGATGACCATGCTGGTGGCGCCGCCGCCACCACCACCGCCGCCGCCACCCGCGCCACCGGCGCCCAAAGTGGTGATCCACAAAGTTTCGGTTGAAGATCTGCTCAAGGCGCCCACGGTTATTCCCAAGACCATTCAACAGGTTAGAGACACACCGCAGCCGCCGCAAGCCGCGGGAGTTGTGGGCGGCGTGCCCGGTGGCGTTCCCGGTGGAAGCATGGGTGGAATCATGGGCGGCATGGTTGGTGCGCCGCCGCCGCCGCCGCCGAAGCCGGCCACGCCGAAGCGCATCACGGTTGGCGGGCAGGTTGAGGAATCCAAGAAGATTTACGCTCCGGCGCCGGAATATCCGCAGATCGCCAAAATGGCGCGCGTCCAGGGTCTTGTGCGCCTGGCGGCTGTGATCAGCAAGGATGGCACCATTCAGGACTTGCATCTGATCAGCGGTCCGCCCCTTTTGGTGAATGCCGCTATGCAGGCGGTCGCGAAATGGCGCTATCAACCGACGCTGCTGAACGGCGAGCCGGTGGACGTGGACACGGAAATCGATGTGAATTTTACGCTGCAGGAGTAGCAACGGGTTCGGAAAACCATCTGAGGAGGAGTGAGGCACTATGTTAGGAACATGGTTCATTGCGCTTAGTGTGTGGCTTTTGCAAGGCGAGGCTGGAACGCCGGGCTTCGATCCCATCAGCATGTGGCGATCGATGGGCTGGCCGGCCCGCGCGGTGGTCATCGTGCTCGTGTTTATGTCGGCGTGGTCGATCGGCGTCATGATTGACCGCTGGATCGCCTACTCGGCGGCCCGCAAGCAATCTCGTGTCTTCGCCCCGGCCGTGGCAGGGGCCCTCAAGGACGGCAAGATTAACGAAGCGGTTTCCATCGCCGAAGAGAACAAGCGCAGCCACCTGGCCAAGGTCGTCACGGCCGGACTGCAGGAGTTTCAGGCGCACCAGATGTCCGCCGAGATCCCCGGCGAGGAGATCGAGGCCTCGCGACGCGCGTTGGAGCGGGCCTCGGCCATCGTTCACGCCGAGTTGAAGCGCGGCGTCTCCAGTTTGGCCACCATCGGATCCACTGCCCCCTTCGTGGGGCTGTTCGGCACCGTGCTCGGCATCATCCACGCGTTCCAAGGGATTTCCGCATCGGGTGGTGTCGGAATCGGCGCCGTGGCGGGCGGCATTTCGGAAGCCCTCGTGACTACCGCCATCGGACTCTTTGTCGCCATCCCTGCCGTGTGGCTTTACAACTACTTCACCGGGAAGATCGAGGCTTTCGACGTGGAGATGGACAACTCCTCTTCGGAGCTGATCGATTACTTTATCAAGCGGTCCGGACACGGAAGACCCGCTCCGGGGAGGTAAAAGATTATGCCGGGCCATGCCAAAGCTCCACCTACGGTTTCCGACATCAACGTGACGCCGCTGGTCGATGTCATGCTTGTGCTGCTCATCATTTTCATGGTCATCACGCCGATGTTGCAGAAAAACGTCAGCGTGGACCTCGCCCGTACCAACAATCCCAGGGCGATGCCCGACGATGACCGGGAGGATGCCATTGAGGTGGCAATCACCCGCGACGGCAAGACTTACCTGAAGAAAAACCAGATCAGCGTCGACGACATCACGCCCAAGGTCAGAGACTTGATCTCGGGCCGTCTCGACAAGACGGTTTACATCCGCGCCGACGCGCGCGCCAAGTACGGTGACGTCACCAAGGCCGTGGATGCGGTGCGCGCTGCCGGCGTCGAGCAACTTGGGTTGATCACCACTCAAGTCGAGCGTCCCGGCCTGCCACCGTCTACCTAGGCCGCTCGATCGGTCGTGGCGCCACGGCGCGGCCGGCCGGGGCGGTGAGTGCCCTGCTGGGCAAGCAGCGGCAGGGTTCTGAAGGAGGATATCGATATGGCAATGGCAGTCGGCGGCAAGAAAGGGGCCATGGCAGACATGAACCTTACGCCGCTCATCGACGTGCTCCTCGTACTGATCATCATCTTTATGATCATTACGCCACGCACGCCGCACGGGCTGGACGCGTTGGTGCCTCAGCCGAATAAAGACAAGCAGAACGAAGATGTGATCAACCGCACGATCGTTGTCACCATGGATGCGGGACGCCAGATTGCGATCAACCAGCAGCCCATCGATATCCGCAGTCTGGGCGACAAGCTCATCGATATCTTCAAGACCCGCAATGACCGCATCATTTTCGTGAAGGGCGATCCCACTTTGACGTTTGGCGACATAGCTCAGATTATCGATATCGCCAAGGGTGCGGGTATCGACAAGATCGGCCTGATGACGGCAGCAGTTGAATCCGGCAATTGAACCGGCCCGCCCTCGGGGCGGGTTCACTCGCTGGCAAGTCTGAAAACGGACCGGCATCGAAAAGATCGGCCTGAATGACCGGAGCCGTCAAGCACGGCAAGTTACCGACTCGCCGGTCCGCGGCGGGTTCACGGAGGACCGCTCATGAGACGCTATAGGCTTGCGCTCTTTGCCGGTGTGCTGCTGTTGGCCGTGGCGGCAACCGGTTGCAACAAGCTCAAAGCGCGCGACCAGCTCAATAAAGGTGTGAACGCTTTTCGTAACGCGCAGTTTCAGGAAGCCGTCGCGCATTTTCAGGAGGCGGCATCGTTGGATCCCGCCCTCGAAGACGCCCGCCTCTATCTGGCCATGTCGTACTTCCAGCAATACGCTCCCGGCGGCGAGTCTGCTGAGAACGTAAAGATGGGCCAGCAGGCGATCAGCGCTTTCAATAACGTACTGGAACTCGACCCCAAGAACACTACGGCCCTGGCGACCATCGGCACCATCTATTACGACATGAAAGACTTCGACAAGGCCAAGGACTATCAGCGCCGCCGTCTCGACATCCAGCCTAATGACCCCGAACCCTATTACTGGGTCGGCGTGATGGACTACGCCCTCGCCGCCAAGAATGACAACGATGCCCGAAAGACCGACGCCAAACTTACCATGATCAGCCCTACCGGCGACCTTCCGCCGCTCCCGGAAAAACTGCGCACGCAACTGGCGCAAGAGAACTCGAATTTGATTACCGAAGCCATGGACGCGCTCAATAAGGCGATCGAGATGAAGCCAAATTACGACGAGGCCATGGCCTATCTGAATCTCGTCTACCGCCAGAAGGCCGACATCGAGCAGGAACCGTCGGGGCGCGCTGCTGACATCAAACAGGCGAACGACTGGCTGTCCAAGGCCATGGAAGCCCGCAAAGCGGCGGGCGCTTCCGCGTCCGCAGCAGCCCATTGACCTCCTGCCGGGGCTGCTTTCCTCCTCAACGCGGTGGCGTCCAATGTGGACGCCACCGGCTTTTACTTCGCGTCTATGGAGAACGCCAGTAGAACGCCGCCCGGCATGTCTACATTGATCGGATAGCCGGATACGGCAAAACACCATGCCTCCCGCCACCACCGCTCCCGCCAGTTGATCGATGCGCCGCGCGATTCCACGCTGTTGACGGTCGGAAACTCCCGTGCGGTATCGGAATCCCAAAGGACTGTGCCGGCGAGCGCAGCGTAGGCCTGGATGTGACCGTCCAGCGATCCCGAGAACACGACGCCGGTTCGCCGTCGCCGGAGCTTCCTGCGCCGCACTGCATCCCGGCCTGTCAACGCAGGCTGGCTGCGGAGCGGCTCGGACCATATTCTCTCTCCCGTAGCGATGTCGAGCGCGAACGGCTGGCGGGGCTGTCGCGTCGTCGGCTTGGCCGCAGTGTCCGAGAGTCAGAGGCACGCCGACCTTGCGGAAGATGTTGTCAGCGAATTAATCGAGCTCGTCCGCGCCACGGTCGAGAATCGCGATCCGAAGTTCGCGCAGATCCGTCCCGCGACCATGATGCCCGCGTCCTAAGGTCGTCGCCATGCCAGCGAACCCAGCGCGGCTCGCCACAACCAAATCGGCCAAAACTGGCTAATGGCAAGAGAATCCTCGCACGTTGCGAAGAAGCTCAGGGTTTGTAGTACGGAGGGGAGGGCTCGTTTTCCGAGCCTTGCGGGCCGGACGCTACCATCCTGCCGTGTCACGCTGTGACGGAAACGGGCGTGTATGTGGACCCCGAAGTGCCCGTTGAGCTCGAGTTCCCCTGCATCAGCTGCTGAATCGAAGTCCAGGTTGACTGCGCAGTCGACAGGTCGCCGGATTGCAAATCCTGGCCCAATTGTTCGAACAATTGGGAAAATTGGCCTTGGCCCTGTCCGCCGGACCCATGATGATGATGACCGTGCGCCCGCTGCATACTTTGGAACGCTTGCTGAATGTTTGCGTAGTCCTGCTGAGCGCCTGAGAGATTTCCGGCCTGCAAATCCTGAGAAAGCTGGCTGAAATCCTGCGAAATCGGGTTGCTGTTTTGTGCTGTTGCCGTGGTAGAACTTGTCTGTGGCATCTCACTCTTCAGGGTCGCAAAATCCGATTGCGCTGCAGAAAGATTGCCTGAGCTTAGGTCACTGCCGAGTTGCTGGAACTCCTGCTGCAGCTCCTGCAACTGGCTTGTCATGTTGCTGGAAACGGCTGAAACGGACATTTCCTTGTTCTCTCCTTTTGAGCAAATGCTGCTCAAGTATTTGCATCGGCACTTCGCGCCAGAACTTTAGTCGTCCCGAACTGCCAGGCGGGCACAAGTCAACAGTTGACAGTCGACAGGGCTCAAAGCAGCCTGAGTGGTAACGAAGCCAGGGCCGACTGCCTACGCCGTCAATTCCTTGACATTCCGGCTCCATGACCTAATAATAGATTCGAACGAACGTTCGATTGGGGAGATTCGGCGTTCGGTTGGGATTCCATGGCGGCATCACGACAGTCGAAACGCAACGGAGGTCCGGCGGCGCGCGGCTCGGACGCCTACGACCGCAAGCTCGAAGCTATATTGCGGCAGGCTGCGGCCGTTTTCCGCACGCGCGGTTATCATCAGGCGTCGATACGCGACATTGCCCGCGCCACCGGCGTGAGCCTGGCCGGACTGTACTATTATTTTTCCAGCAAAGAGGACCTGCTCTACCTGATCCAGCGCCACGCCTTTGAAACCATCCTGTCGGCGGCGCG
>JASHPE010000218.1 GCA_030038235.1 Terriglobia bacterium | reverse complement strand
GGCATCCCTTCTGAGATGACAGGCCCAGACATCGAGAGACCCACTCTAGGCTGTACTCTGCATATCGGAGATCGCCATCGTAATAGTACGTAGTCCTTAATCACATGCAAGGCGGGAAAGATATAGACATGAAAACCAAAGTACTAGTGGCAGGCGCGAGTGGCCTCATTGGGGCCGCCGCTATAGAGTCCTTTCTGGACGCGGGCTGGGATGTTCTCGGTGTTTCGAGACGTAAGCCAGAATTGCTAAGAGGGCGAGATTTTGAGTTCGTCTCGTTGGACCTACGCGATGAAAACGCTGCCCGGGAGGCGTTGGGGCCCCTCGCCAATGTCACGCACGTTGCGTACACCGCGATCTACGAAAATCCTCAGGACCTGGTCGGGGGCTGGTCGAACGCGGACCAGATTAAGGTCAACGACGCGATGCTCCGCAACGTAATCGAGCCGCTCGTCTTTCGAAAATCCAGCCTTAGGCACGTGTCCATCCTGCAGGGGACAAAGGCCTATGGTGTGCACCTTCACCCAATCGCGATCCCGGCTCGCGAAAGCGACCCGAGAGACACTTCGCGCCCGCGTCGCGAACATAGTCCTGCTGATCGAGGAAGAAGTTCGCGTGGTTGACGGCCGCGGTCTCACGCTCAATCCGACGTCGATCGTCGAGTCGTAGAAGCCGCAGCCGGCTACATGAGTTCTGAAGAAAACGAGGTAGGGTTTCTGTATAGCGGATGGGCACAGAGCGCCCTGCCGCACAAAAAGCTGCCCGGCTTTCGGCGATCCTCTGATGGGGCGCATCGGCACTTCGTCCGACATTCCGAGACTAACACGCGATAATCCTCCTTCCCACGTGTTGGAAACCGTGCTTTTATAACCCCATGACAGATACCCTGCGCGCCGCTCGATCCCGCCAACTGGCCCGCCTCCCCGACGGGGAGAAGCCGCCGGCGCCACGTGCCGCGCTCGCGATCGCCAAGTCAAAGGCATATCAGGCGGCAGCCGACGCGCCTGCGACGCTGCGCGCCTATGCCGCCGATCTCGCCCATTTCAAGGCTTGGTGCGAGGCGCATGGTTTCCAGCCGATGCCGGCCATTCCGGAAACGGTGGGTGCCTACCTGGCCGCCGCCGGCCTTGGCTACGCCCTGCCGACCTTGCGGAGGCGCGTCGCCGCCATCGCTCGCGCCCACCGGATCGCCAAGCATCCCCTGGACACCCGGCATCCGGCGATCCGCGAGACGCTGCGCGGCATCGCGCGTGCCCACGGCGAGCCGGCTCGCCGGTCCGCCGCGCTGACCACGGACGAGATCAGGCGGCTGGTGGAAGTTTGCGGAAACGACTTGGCGGGCCTCAGAGACCGCGCCTTGGTGCTGATCGGCTTCGCTGGCGCATTGCCCCGTTCCGAGCTCGTTGGCCTCGATGTCGCCCATGTCAACCCAACGCCGAAGGGTTTGCGACTGATGATCCCCCGCTCCAAGACCGATGCAGCCGGCGAAGGTGCCGAGGTCGGGGTCGTGCGCGGCGCTCGAGAGGAGACCTGTCCTGTGCGGGCGCTGCGCGCTTGGCTCCAGGCCGCCGAGATCAGCGACGGGCCGGTGTTCCGCCGGGTCACCCAATGGGAGACCGTCGGGAAGAAGCGCCTTCATCCGGATGCCGTGCGCCAGATCCTCGTTCGTCGCGCTGCGGCTGCGGGGATCAAGGGCACCCGCCTGGAGCCGGTGACGCCACATGGCATGCGGGCGGGCTTCGTCACCACAGCCTACCGCAATGGCGTCCCGGACGAGGAAATCATGGGGCATACCCGGCACCGCAGCCTGACCACGATGCGCAGCTATGTCCGTCGAGCTAAGCTCGGCGCCTCGAGTCCATCCGGAAAGCTCGATCTCTGATGCAGTGAGACTCACGTCTTCCGATGGGCGTTCCGATTCTGCACAGGGCCAGCGACTTCATGCCACTCTGAGCGCTGCTCGGCTTTGGCAGGTTTCCTGGCCGCCAAGCAAGTTCAAGCTGCGGAGCGCATGTCGCTGGATCTGCGAGGCGTCGATCGCGATGATCGTGACGGAGACACTCATACGCTATCGCGGCCAGGCTCGAGGATCACCTCCCTCTTATGCAAAATACCCGCGACCGGCGTGGTGTGGGCCGAGCGGCCGTAGACTTTCTCCTGGATGGGGTGCCCGCCACCCAGGGCCGGCGCCAAAGCTCGAAGACATCTGGCATAACGGAGAAATGGTCGGGACGCTTGGTTGGTAGGAGGGCCGTTCGGTGACCTAGAGAAAGCCATGGCGACGCGCATCGTTCATGCCCTGTTCTCGCTAAGCAGGCGCCGGGAGGGAGACGCTGGTCAGTGCGTGAGGCCGTCGTCGGTCCTAGCGGGACACAAATCGCTGCGGGAATTGAGCGCAACTGATGTGCAGCTGACAATGGGCTAAGGCGCCCGTATGATGTCAAGGGAGGGCGCGATGGCGAGAAGGGTCTGGTGGGAGGGCGCGCTGCATGCGATTTGCTCACTCCTGCAAAGTTGGCGCTTGGGGGGCGCCGGTTCTCTGTGAGATATCGCGACGCGTGCTTCTGCATTCCGCAAACGCCGCTGCGATTGTAGAAATAGAGGATGCTACATGAGCGAGCTCATTGCCGACCTGGTACGTAGCCAACCCGTCGCCCATTCACTTCACCAGGGGCTATATAACAGTCCAGAGGTCTTCGCGCGAGATATGGACTGTATTTTCGGCCGCTATTGGGTCCTAGCAGGCCATCAGTCCAGTGCGCCTAATCCCGGCGACTGGTTCCTGCATGAGATGGCGGACGAGAGCGTTATCATTGTGCGCGGGAAGGACATGCAATTGCGCGCCTTTGCCAACGTCTGTAGGCACCGGGGCTCGCGCATATGCAGGGACAGCTCTGGCCACGGCTCGCGGCTAATCTGCCCTTATCATGGATGGGTTTACGAGCTCGATGGTAGACTTGCAGCAGCTCGCCTCATGCCAGCCGATTTCGACGTCTCGTCTCACGGCCTGAAGCCGACCCATATCGAGGTGGTTGAGGGCCTGGTTTTCATCTCGATCGCGGACAAGCCTCTTTCAATGAACAGAGTGCGCGCCTCCATCACTGCCGCAGTCGGTCCGTACGGGTGGTCAAGCGCACGGGTGGCGCACCGAGAGACCTATCCGTTCACAGCAAATTGGAAATTAGCAGTCGAGAACTATCTTGAATGCTACCACTGCGCCCCGGCGCACCCGGAATACTCACGGCTGCACTCAGCCGAGAAGCCGATTGAGCGTGTCGCCAAGCTCAACGAAGCGATGGAAGCCCGTACGCGGGCGCTCGGGATTAAGGTCGGCCCTATCGATTACCACGTCGATTCGGAGATCGACGAGCAGCCTTTCGTCGGGCGCCGCTATTCACTGTATGATGGGGCATGCACCGGCTCGGAGGACGGCAGGCCGGTGGCGCCGCTTATGGGTGCGTTCACCGACTATGACGGCGGCGTTACGTCTCTGCTCTTCGCGCCCTCGTCATTCTTCATCGCTTACGCTGATCACGGCGTGCTCTACCGCTTCATACCGCACACGCCGATGACGTCCTCCTTAGAGGTGATATGGCTTGTGAATGGGAACGCGAGGGAAGGCGTGGACTACGACCTGGAGAAGCTCGTCTGGATGTGGCGGGTAACAAGCAAAGCAGACAAGCGAATCGTTGAGGACAACCAGCTAGGCGTTAATTCCCGCTTCTACGAGCCCGGCCCGTATGCGCCCATGGAAGCAAGGGTGGCGGCCTGGACGGAGTGGTACCTGAAGGAGATTGCCTAAGTCGCCGAGTTGCTGGTACGGCAACGCCCGCCCGATAATGGCATGTGGACCACCTTCCGAGAACCGCCGCTGATATGAGCTATGCTGGGCCGAAAGGCACTCGGGCTGGTGATCACCGAATGCTGAGAGGAGAGCCATGCCGCGTGATCCCCGTTACTACATCCTCTTTGAGCCGGTGCAGATTGGCCCGGTGCGGGCCCCCAATCGCTTCTACCAAGTGCCGCACTGCACCGGCCTCGGGCACGCCTTGCCGAATGCCCAGGCCAGCCTCCGCGCCACGAGGGCCGAGGGCGGCTGGGGCGTCGTCTCGACGCAGCTATGCGAGATTCACCCCTCATCGGAGCTGATCCACCCATATGACCGCCTATGGGACGACCGCGACATTCCGGTGCATGCTAAAATGGTCGATGCCGTCCATGCGCACGGCTCGCTTGTCGCCGTGGAGCTCGGCCATATCGGCCTGGGTGCCAAGAACTACCTCGGCCGGTCGGCGGCGATCGGGCCCGGCTCGGTGCGCAACACGCTGCCGCAATTTCCCGCCCAGTCGCGCGCTATGGACAAGTCGGACATTCGCGAGTTTCGCGCAATCCACCGCGCTGCGGTACGGCGGGCCAAGGCAGCCGGTTTTGATATCATTTATGTCTACGCCGCTCACAACGCTTCGGTTGCGTCGCACTTCCTTCAGCGCCGCTACAACTCGCGCAACGACGAATATGGCGGCTCGCTCGAAAACCGGGCGCGGCTGCTGCGCGAGCTCCTTGAGGATACACGGGAAGAAGCCGGTGACGCCTGCGCGGTTGCAATCCGCTTTGCCGTTGACGAGCTGCTCGGGGACGCTGGCATGGCCTGGGACCGCGAGCGCCGGGAGGTCGTCGAGATGCTCGCCAACCTGCCCGACCTCTGGGACGTGAACGTCAGCAGCTGGGCCAACGATTCGATCACCTCGCGCTTCGCCGAAGAGGGTTTCCAGGAGCAATACGTCGCCTTCGTCAAGAAAGTGACGAAGCAGCCGGTCGTCGGA
>JASHPE010000217.1 GCA_030038235.1 Terriglobia bacterium | reverse complement strand
CCAGACCTTCATGAGTCGGGGACCCAGCCAAAAGCTCTCGTACCCGGTGCCCAGAAGCCGATTCGTATGGGTGCTCAGAACGGCATCCCAGATGACGGTCCTGCCGGTGAGGGTTGGATCCCTGCCGACGGCGCCGGCGAGTTCGCCATTCACCCCCAGGCCGAATGCCACAATCAGATACAGGAAGAATATCGCCGGAATCAGCACCTTGAGCAGCCCGGGACGGCGCCGGACGGTTCCGCTGTGCGCCGCCAGGATCACCAGACAGCCGAGCATGAGGCACGTGCGTGAGGTGGCGCTGTTGGACATGTCAAGCAGCCAGACGGTCATGACCATGAATACGACGTTCAGCAGAATGATCCATTTCGTTCGCCACTCCTTACGTTCGGGCCAGCGCATCACCATGTCCCAGAAAAACGCGAGGCCGGAGACGAGGCACAGGCCGCCCAGGGTGTTCTTGCTGGTGGCGGCTCCCACGTACTCAGGGGCGCCCGTCCACACCGAGTAGTGCATTCCCAGCACTGAGTAGTACTTGACGAGCAGTATCGACAGGGGGATCAGCAGATATCCGAGGCGCCGAAGGACGGTAACAACAGCGTACATCGGCCGTCGATCCGAGAGAACCACGAGGATGACGACGTAGTCGCCAAGGTCCCGAAACCAACGCTTGAATGCAATGTAGGAATAGTCCGACCAAACGACGCTCAGGAGGGCGAAGCCGAAAAATGCAGTCAGGGCCAGGTTGCCTCGGAAGAACTCGCCCCATTTGAAGGATCGCGATATCAGAATGCCAATCGCCAAGATAATCAGGACGGAATACACCGCGCGATCCGTTGGATTCCCCTCCTGCATGGCCGTCGCCAGACTTACCATGTTGCCGCCGAGCCACTGCGAAGGCAGGCGCGACGCGGCGATGAACATCCAGATCACCGGCACCCACAGCGCGAGCGAAGTCCCGGGCTCCCGGGCAGGGTCGAACCAGAGAAGCCCAACGAGAAGAACAACCCAAACCAGCAGTGCTACGGAAGGGGACATGAGAAGGACCTAAGTCCCGCTGTTCGCAGTCAAGGCGACGTATTCCCTCGGCACAGCCAATGTTGTGGCTTGCCGAATGCCGACCACAAGCATCATCACAGCGCTGCAAGGCAGCAGTCACCGATCATAACTGCTCAGCGAGCCATCTCCTTTACCCTGTGCGAAGCGATTCTTCGTCCGAAAACAGCCCAAAAAGCGAGATTCGGGCTGGTTTCAGGGCCAAATCGGGGCGAAAGGTTCGTTTTGGGTTCGTTTTTTGGCAAATTTTCCATTTCCTTGCTGATTGTAAAAGGGTTACTAGCGTCGCCCCCCGATTTCTTATAGGTTCTTTTGAGGTAGCGCAGCCCCGGCTCCTCTTGAGGGAGCTTGCGGGTCAGCCCATCCGCCGATGGAATCCGCACTCGGAGAGAGAAACTGCCATCCTTTGTGCAATCAATAACATTCCGGCTTCGCCTGCTTTCCCCCTTCTTTCTGAGCCTCGTTCTCCCCTACTCGCCAAAAAGGGAAGTTGGGAATCCTGCATCGCGGCCCGACTCGCGAATCGGATTCCTGATTTCGCAGGTGCCCACCGTATGAGTTCCTCGTACGGCCAGATTGCCAGCCTCTTTTTCATTGTGGACGAAAAAAATGGGACGGTGGATAAAACCGAGAAAATTGAGAAACTTTTTTGCCTTTTATTTTCTATCGCTTGCGAGCAATTCGGCGACACAAGCCTCAAATACGACTGCGAGCCCGGCGCTCAGTGCGCGCGCAGTCCGCCGAGCGCGGCCGGCTCTTTCACCTCTGGGGAAACACCCCGAATCTGAAACGTTTGATCGAAAGGCATGTCGACGTAGTGTTCCGAACTGTCGGTGCCGATTAAGGCTAACTCTCGCGGCTTATGCATTCGCAATCGCAAACCCGGGAGAGTATCCCCATGATCGGCCGTCACCCGGGCACGTACGTCTTCCGACTCAAGGCCATCCGCTTCGAACACAACTGAGCGTCGCTTGCGGAACCACGCGACAGCCTCGCCGGCGGTTGCCAGCCAAGCACCCTGGCCTCTCAAAGTCTGGACCAGTTCACGATAGCAGGCGCCCCACAACCGCTCGGGAGCGAGACTGCGATCATGCCAGTTGACCGTCAAGCAACCTCCAAACCGGAGTGCGTTCGCCAACAGCTGGTCAAGGAGGTCTTTCGCCTGCGCTGGGGACAGGCCCAGATGTTCCGGGTAAAACAACGCCGTGTCCATGACGTGTAAGGGCAGCTCGAGGAGCCGGGTGGCGTTCAGCGGCTTGTACACTTGGGTCGTGCCGGCACGATACCCCACGGTCCCGTTATAACCGACCGTCGAGTCGTATGCCGCTCCGGCATTTTCTAACTCCGTTGGCGACTGTTGCTCGTCATAATAGAGCCAGTGCATTCGCACGCCGATTTCAGAATTTCCCGCGAGGCGGCGAATCTCCTCGAGTTCCTCGCGCCCGCAGTCGCTGTCCAGCCAGGCGTCGATGCCGTGCAGCCCAACTTCGCAGCCCGCTGCCGCCAATCTTTGACCGATATCGGCGACGTCCTGCGCGCCATACCGGGAGGCGCGAAACGCTGGCGCAGGACGACCACGCGGGCCTATGCCTGCACGGTTCTTGAAAGGGATTAGAAAGAAGGTCGAATGGAAGCCCTTTTCCCGTTCCAGATAACGGTCGGCAAAATCGCGCCAGAAGTCCTTCGCGAGGCCCATATAAACCAACGGCAGCTTCAGCGCCGCCGCCCAGTTCGCCGCTACGCCCCGCGCCGGCATGTGTCCCCGGATGAGCTTGCGGAGCGAACCCAGGATGGCGCGATACAAAAACCCGAACGCCGTGTGGTCCCACTTGTGCTGCCGGATGGAGGGATGATCAACGTCGTGTGTCAGACAAGCGATGAGCGTACCATTCTCCGGAACGGGCGGGACCTCAACCAGCGCAAGTCCACAGCGGATGATTAAGTCTCTGAGCAACGCGATATGCAGTTCCAACGCAGGTATGCTGGCGTTGGCGACGGGCTGACCTGTGGCGAGTAGGGTACGGACCTCCTGGAACAAG
>JASHPE010000216.1 GCA_030038235.1 Terriglobia bacterium | reverse complement strand
CGGTTTCGATGTCGTCAAGTTCGAGAACGACGAGGAGGAGTATCTCCGTTGGCTTAGCGCTCATCCTGATGGGGTACGTCGCAAATTGCGATAAACGACTGGTTCGATACTTCCGTCTTCACCGCTCGAGCTGCAGCTCAATCAACAACAAGCACGGCCACCATAACGATACCACCTTCATAAAGCTCTGCTCGGATCACGAGGCCGAACTTGTAAGGTGGAACCGCTCGCATCCGTTTTCCAAAACTAAACCGCCTTGTTCGAAGTGTTTCGTGCGGGCGAAACAGTTGTTGCGGCCCGTGGACCATCGGCCCTTGGCCCATCAGCGAGGGGCTGTGCACCAAGAGGAGCTTACTCGCTTGAGGCGGCCCTCCACGATGGACGAACTCAGACAGGCGTACGAGTACGTAATAGATGTCGGCAAGAGATCTGCGTTTCCGGCACATCACAATTACCAAGTCAGGTTGAAAACGTTTCTAAAAAGAAAGGGAGTCGTGGCAGAGTGCGAGCAGGACTTCATAGATGTAAGGTTCACGACTGCTGGCAAGATGTTCATAGGCGAGGTCAAAGTCACGAAATATCTTACTGTTGCCGAGGCTTTCCGCGCTGCCCTCGGCCAAATTCTGGACTATGCCCATGACACTTTAGGGAGCCCCGGGATGATCATATTTCTCGACCAGCAACTCGACCGGGAACGGATCAATCTTGCAACAGAGCTGGGAATTGCCGTTGTGATCCAGCAAGGAGAGACACATACACTACTTAATTCCCAAGTCGCACCTCTCCTCCGGGGCATCTTCCGCTGAGACCTGTGGTGCAAGGATGCGGAGTTATGAGATCGAAAATCGTGAACACAAAATTCACCTCGCGGACGAGCTGGCGGGCGAAGCTCGAGAAGCAACAAGAGCCCAAGATCGTTGACGTGCCGCCACGCATGCAGCGCCAGTGGGGTGAAGGCAAGATGCTGATTCCGTGCCCGCGCGACGTGGACGCGCTCGTGCGTGAAGTTCCTCGCGGGAGGCTGGTAACGGTGAACCAGATTCGCGCGCGTCTGGCGTCTGAATACGGTGCGGACTGTACTTGTCCGATGGTCACCGGCATCTTCCTGCGCATCGCGGCAGAAACGGCCGAGGAGGATCGCGAGGCAGGGAAGAGCTGCGTGACGCCTTACTGGCGTGTGCTGCGCGGAGGCGGCCGGCTGAACGAGAAGTATCCGGGCGGCGTCGTGGCGCAAGCCAGGCAATTGAAAGGCGAAGGCCACGAAGTGAAATGGATCGGCAAAGGCTGCGCCGTAATCGACTTTGAGCAGAGACTGGTAAGCTGGTGAAGCAGAACAATGAGATGAACAATGAATGATGAACGACTTGTTCTCACTTCGTGCGGAGGTTTCTGATGGCGGACGGCGCGGCAGTTCAGCAGGAGCGGCTTGATGCACTTCTCGACGAGCGGCGGACTTTCCCGCCGGCGGAGGAATTCCGGCGCCAGGCCAATCTGTCCGATCCCGCCATCTATCAGCGCGCTTCCGCCGATCTCGAAGCGTTCTGGGCCGACGAAGCCAAGCGGATCGACTGGTTTAAGCCATGGGACAAGGTGCTGGAGTGGAATTTCCCCTGGGCGAAGTGGTTCGTCGGCGGGCGGCTGAACATCGCTTACAACTGCGTCGATCGCCATGCTGCCTCGGAGCGGCGCAATAAGGCCGCGATCATTTGGGAAGGTGAACCCGGCGACTCGCGTGTGCTGACCTTCGGCATGCTGCAGCGCGAGGTGAACCGATTCGCGAACGCGCTGAAGTCGCTTGGAGTGGGGAAGGGCGATCGCGTGGCGATCTACATGGGCATGGTGCCCGAGCTGCCCATCGCCCTGCTGGCCTGCGCCAAGATCGGCGCGCCGCACAGCGTGGTGTTCGGCGGATTCTCAGCCGAGTCGCTGCGGGAGCGCATCAACGACGCTCAGGCGAAACTCCTGATCACCTGCGACGGCGCCTGGCGACGCGGCCACGTAGTTCATCTGAAGCACAACGCCGATGAGGCGCTGCAGGGAACACCCTCGATCGAGAAGGTGGTCGTCGTGCAGCGCGTCGGCGAGCGCGCCGAAGCCGCCATGCAGGAAGGACGCGACCTGTGGTGGCACCATCTGGTCGAGCACGCCTCGGACAAGTGCGAAGCCGAGCCGATGGACGCGGAGGACATCCTGTATCTCCTCTACACCAGCGGCACCACCGGCAAGCCCAAAGGGATCGTACACACAACGGGCGGGTACCTGGTCGGTACGGCGGCGACGCACCGCTACATCTTCGACGTCAAAGAGAACGACGTCTACTGGTGCACGGCGGACATCGGCTGGGTCACGGGTCACTCGTACATCGTGTACGGGCCGCTCGCGAACTGCACCACCAGCCTGATGTACGAGGGCTCGCCCGATTATCCGGACCGCGGCCGGTTCTGGGAGATCGCGCAGAAGTACGGCGTGAACATCCTATACACCGCGCCTACGGCGATCCGCACCTTCATGCGCTGGGGCACGGAGTGGCCCGCGAAGTACGACCTCTCCGCGCTGCGCCTGCTCGGCACGGTGGGCGAGCCCATCAATCCCGAGGCGTGGATCTGGTATCACCAGAACATCGGCCGCGCACGCTGCCCCATTGTCGATACCTGGTGGCAGACGGAAACCGGCATGTGCATGATCACCCCGCTGCCCGGCCTTACGTCCACCAAGCCGGGCTCGGCCACGCGACCCTTTCCCGGAATCGACGCCGAAGTGCTCGATGAGAAGGGCGAGCGCGTGGGGCCCGGTGCGGGCGGCTACCTCGTTCTGAACAAGCCTTGGCCGGCGATGTTCCGCACCATTTACGGCGATCCGGATCGTTACGTGCGGCAGTACTGGTCGCGCTATCCTGGGCGATACTTCGCCGGCGACGGCGCCAAGGTGGACGAGGACGGTTATTTCTGGCTGCTCGGCCGCGTGGATGACGTGATGAACGTCTCAGGGCATCGCATCTCGACGTACGAAGTTGAAAGCGCACTGGTCGATCATCCTGCGGTGGCGGAAGCTGCGGTGATCGGCAAGACTCACGACGTGAAAGGGCAGGCCATCAGCGCCTTCGTGACGCTGAAAGAAGGCACGCCCGCCACCGATCGTCTCAAGGAAGAGTTGAAGCAGCACGTCGGACACAAGATTGGTGCACTGGCGCGTCCGGACGACATCTTCTTCAGCGCCGAATTGCCCAAGACGCGCAGCGCCAAAATCATGCGGCGGCTGCTGCGCGATATTGCCGAAGGCCGGGTGCTTGGCGACACCACCACGCTCGCCGATCCGGCGGTGGTGGCGAGTCTGAGGCAGCAGTACGAAAGCAAGGAGTGAGATCGTCGGGGAGTGGTGTCATTTGCAGCATCGTCATTGCCGCTGCGCCATCGTCATTCCCGCTTTCGCGGGAATGACGATGTCCCTAACAATGACGATGTCCCTGACAAGGTTTCAATCAGCAAGTGAGACCATTATCCATCGTCGCGGCGAATCCATCACTGAAACTGCACGTCGTCGATCTGAAAGGAGAATTTGCCCGGCTCCGGGCCGCCGGAGAACAACAGGCCCTCTAAATCATGGCCGTCCACACCCCGGAACGAAGCGAAGGGCAAGCTGTAGTGTCTCCAGTCCGGGCCCGCCACGAAGCTCTGCCACGCCGGAATGGACCCGATGCTGGCAGCGAACATCATTACCCGGTAAGTCTTCCCATCGCCTTTCGCCCAGAAGCTGATCGCTTTCTTCGACGACAGATTGGCCGGGGCGAACGGCTGCGCGCCCGGCATGAACATCGCGCCCGCCCAGGGGAATGCGTAGCCGGGCAGAATCTCACCGTCGATTTCGAGCGAGCCTTTACTGTTCTGCGCGCCGCCCTCAACGACCTTGAAATCAACCACCGACTTGCCGCCCATCATCGAATCCGAGGACTTCACCCAGCCGGAGCCGAAGCTCGCAGTCGGCGTACCCTCGTCGAAGTCGCTCACCAGACCTGACTCTGAACCCTGCGGGGCAGTGGCGGCTGTCTTGTTCGCCTTCTCCACCTGCGCCCGCCAGGCCTCGCGGTCCACCTGAACTCCCAGCTTCCATACCGCCGCGATGTCGCGGGTCGCTTTGATATCGGCAGTCGGATCGCCTTTCACCAACACCAGATCGGCGCGCAGACCCGGCGCGATGCGTCCGCGATCGTCGAGATGAAAGGCGTGCGCCGGGGCTGAGGTCGCCGCCACCAGAGCCGCTTGCGGCGTCATGCCGGCTTCGACAAGCAATTCGAGCTCACGATGCAGGCTGGCGCCAAACGTGGTGCCCGGATTGGGCGAATCCGTGCCCGCCAGAATCACCACGCCGGCGGCCTGCAGCAGACGAATGCTGGCCGGGGCAGCGTCGTAATCGCAGTGCTCGCCAGGATGTTGAGGAAAACTCTGCTTGAGGTTGGCAAGGGCAGATTCGGGCAGGTAGGGACCGACTTGGGGATCGGTGATGAGCGACTCCCCGCTGGGCGTGCCGCACACACTCTTAAGCACGCTGAGCGTTGGGACCACGAACGCGTGATGCTCAGCGACGAAGCGCCCGAAGTCCGGGTCAGGCGCGCGGTCGATAAAGAGGTGCATCAATCCGTCAACGCCGGCATTGATGGCATCGCGCGCTCCCTGCAAAGACCCAATGTGAGCCACCGCCAATTTGCCTCGGCGATGCGCGGCCTCGACCACCGCAGCCATCGTTGCGGGGCTCAGAGTGGGAAAGTGCATGCCATAAGCGCTGCCGTCGTCGTAAATGATCTTGATATAGTCGGACCCTTCCGCGATGCGCGCGTCGACGAAGGCTTGGGCGTCCTCAGGCGAAGTGAGGGTGGGAATCTTGAGACCGTATTCCGTGCCGTGACCGCCCGGTGCGGTGGTCAGCGTGCCCGCCGAACGCAAGTCCGCGGAGTCGAGGTCCCGTCCGGCGGCCTGCTCCTTCCGGATCTGCTGAGCCAGGTGCCAGTCCATGAACATATCCAGATCGGTAGTCACGCCGAAGACCAGCGACTGTCTCAAGGCGTCGCGGTCGAGAACGTGCACATGAGCGTCGATGAAGCCTGGCAACAGGGTGTCTCCAGTCCCGTCAACCACCTGCGCTCCCGCCGGCGGTTGGAGGCCGGAGCCTACAGCCACGATCTTGCCGTCTTGCACGACCACCGTGTCGGCTGGACTCACCTGCGCGCCGTCGAACACCCGCACGTGCTCGATCGCAAAGGGCCCGTTCCCCGTCGTCTTTGCCGCCGAGCCGGAGCTGTGGGATTGATCGGAATTGTCGAGACTGTTGAGCGTCCGCGACCAGGCGGCCATGGCGGAGCCGTTTGCGTTCATCCACGTCCCCATGGCGAGAAACGGAAGCAGAAATACGAGCGCCCAGAGCTTGTCGGATCGGTTGATCCTTTCATCCTTTTCCCAGCGGAAGAGCTTCCAGGCAAACGCCAGGCCGAAGACGCCGGAGATGACCAGGGCCAACAACTCCGGGATGTGGCGGATAAGCGGTTCCGACTGGGACATCACGCCCTGGAAGGCGCTCACGAGATAAGTGGCGGGCAGGAAAGCGGCCACAGATTGCAACCAATGCGGCAGGGCTCCCAGCGGAATGGTGGCGCCGGAGAGAAACAGCAGGGGGAAGAAGGCGATGTTGTTGTACACCTGGGCCTCTTGCATGGTATTGGCCACGCTGGCGATGGTGAGTCCGAAACCGGCAAAGGCAAAGCTTCCAGCCGTGACGAGAATCCACAGATCCAGGATGCCGATCGTCATCGGCATGTGAAAGAACACCCGCGCGCTCAGCAGCATCACGGCCACGGTTGGTATCAGTAGAAGATAGCCGGCGAGCATGCTGCTGACCACCATGGCTCCAGCGCCGATCGGCGCCAGCCGATAACGACGCAGGCTGCCGCGCTCCCGTTCCATAACGGACCGCATGCCGAGACCCCACAGCGAGCTGCCGATCACCTGCAACACGATGACAGGTCCGAACAGGAAGGCCATGCCGGCGGGGCTGTCGTGGGCAAAAATACCCCCGTAAACGAACAGGAAGATCAGCGGGAAAATGAAGGTGAAGAAGAGCGCCACCTTGGTTCGCATCGCGAGCCGGATGTTCAGCAGCGCAATTCGGATTGCCGCCATCGTCGTCTCCTGAATTCCCCAGCCAACCGGCTTCGATCCGCTCTCGATCCCCGCCGAGCGGACTTGTCAATCCTCGAGGGATCGTCCGGTCATCTCCACAAAGACATCCTCGAGCGAGGGACGAGTGATGTGCAGGTCCACCAGCGTATTGCCTTCGGCCTCGAGCAGTCGCACCAGGGCGACCACGGCTTTGGCCACAGGGTCGACGCGAAGGAAGTAAGCTCCGTCACGTTCGGCGCAGTCGAGCACGGCGTCCAGCGTCCGCAGCCGTTCAGGAGCGATGGTTTTCTCCAGCCGGACCTCGATGCGCGCGCCTTTGCCGGATTTCTGGACCAGCTCGCGCGGCGTGCCGATGGCGGCAATCAGGCCGTGATCCACAATGGCCACGCGGTCGCAAAGCCGTTCCGCTTCCTCGATGTAATGCGTGGTGAGCAGGACAGTGCGGTGCTCAGCGCGCAATTGTTCGATCAGAGCGTAGATGTCGCGGCGCACCATGGCATCGAGACCCGCCGTGGGTTCATCGAGCAAAACCAGCTCCGGCGTGTTGACGAGCGCCAGCGCCAGGGCCAGGCGCTGCTTCTGCCCTCCGGAGAGTGTCTCGTAGTAGGCGCGGCGCTTCTCCGCCAGGCCGAATCGCTCCATCAGCTGATCCACCGCGACCGTGCGATCGTAAAAGCTGGCGAAGAGGCGAAGCGCTTCTTCGACGGTGATCTTGTCAGGGAGGACGGTGTTTTGAAGCTGAGCGCCGATTCGCTGCTTCAATTGCTGGCTTTCGTGCGCAGGCTCCAGGCCGCACACGCGCACCGTGCCGGCGTCGGGCTGGCGCAGTCCTTCCAGAATTTCGATGGTGCTGGTCTTGCCGGCGCCGTTCGGCCCGAGCAGCCCGAAGACCTCGCCTTCACGGATCTCGAAACTGATGCCGCGGATGGCCTCCACGTCGCCGTAGTTCTTGCGAAGGCCGCTCACCTGGACAATCGCAGATCCGTTCTTCGCGCTCATGCGCTCGCTCCCTGGCCTTCAGGCTGTGCTGTACCGCGAGTGCAGCTCTAAGCCAGCCTGTTGCATTTACGAGTGGAGGCATAGGAAATTACACGGGAGGTGCGAGACTTGCCGAGGTGCTGGACGCTCGCGCGTGCCCAAAGAAAAGAGAAAGGCACGCGCGGGGCGTGCCCTGGCGTATGCGTGTTACTGGGATAGGTTCGCGCCTGCCTGCACGGGTGCAGCACCCGGAATATTCGGAAGATGCGTGACCCTGCCCATCTTGGCGTCGCCCATCTCAACGTGATACCGGTCGAGCGTGGTGCCGGTGGCCTGGCTGAACTGCGTCAGAGCGGCAGAGAACGTTTGATAAGCCTTGGCCTGGTTGCCTTCGGCCGTGGTCAAGTCGCGCTGGTCCTGGATCAACTGAAACGTGGTGGACTCGCCCAGTTGGAACTTTTTCTGATCGGCGTCGAGCGTCTGCCGGGCCAAGTCTGAGGCCTTGATGGTGGCATTGATCTGTGCCTTCGCCTGGGTTATGGCGATCTCGGCGTTACGCACGTCCTGGGCAATGGTATTCTTCTGCACCTGGAGCTGCGTCTGTAACTGCCGCTGCTCAAAGAGCGCTCTGGCAGAGTCGGCCTGTTCGGTGCGGTTACGAATGGGAATCTGCAAGTTAATCCCATATGAGTAGTACGGGTATTTGCCCTGAAAAAGCCCGGTCAGGGACTGTGCAATCCCGCCCCTACTTACGATCCCGATAGGAGCGCCGTTAGGACAAGCCAACAGATTGACCGCCGGCTCGCAGATGAGGGTTCCCGAAAGGCCCGAGGGCGTGTAGCTGGCGTAAGCCGTCAAGGTGGGCAGAAGCGCGTTGCGGACCGCCTTCAGCGTGATGTCCTGGTTGGCGAGGTTCAGATTGGCCTCGGTCATTTCGGGACGATTCTGGTACGCGAGCTCGAGGGCTTGCTCGACCGGAGGGACGCTCTCGGCTTCCGAGTCAGGAAATTTGTCGGTCGGATCAACCTCGATCGCCGCCAAGTCAGGTGTGACTTGTTTGGAAAGCTCGGTTTTCAGAACCTGTTCCTGCTGCTTCAGGGTGGTCTGCGCCACGATGAGGGTTTGTTGATCAGTGGCCAGCTCCGATTCCGCCCGCACCACCTCGATGGGCGCCAGCGTCCCGATTTCCACTTGTTTCTTGTTGTCATCAAGCAGGTGTTGGGAGTAATTGACAGCTTCCTGGGCGACCCCCACGTTCTGGCGATCATACAGCAACGTGTAATAGTCATTGACGACCTGCGCTATGGTCGTGCTGACTTGGAGGCGGAAGGCAGCGTCGGCGAATTTCAGGTCGTTCTGAGCGATGCGAATGAATTTCGCGTTGGCGCGATAGCCGAAACCGTTGAGGAGCTGCTGGTCGATGCCAAAGCCCAGGCCCGTGGGCACTTCGGGATCATACAAAACGCCAGGCGAGGTGCTGCTCTCACGGCTACCGCCCAAACCCACCACATAACTTGTTCCCGTCAAAAACCCCTGACCAAAGTAACTGTTCATGCTGAACAGGTGGGTACCGACCGTCGGCGCGAGGTTGACCGTTTCGTAGTTCAGCGGGCTGACGTTGTAGGTCCAGCCGTAGTTAAAGCCAGCGACGGGATCACAGCAGGAAATGGACCCCTCATTGATGGGGCCGCCGCCGCCGAGAGCCCCGCCACCGCCGCTGCTGCCGCCGCTGCCCGAACTGCTGAGTCCCGAGCCGAGCGCGCCGGCTTGAAGCGAGTTCGAGATGAAGGCTCCGGCCACGCCGCGCGGAGCGCCGCCCGCCTTGGTCCGCAAGTAGTCGAGTTGGGCGAAGGGGATATTGAATCGTTGCACGGCGATAGTGAGATTGTTCTCAAGCGCCAGCGCGATCGCGTCGTCGAGCGAGAGTTCGAGCTTGCCGCTGGTCATCAGCGAGTGAAGGAGTTGCGAGTTGTTCATGCTGGGTTCCGGAACGGGCTCGAAGGTATACGGCGCCAGGATGTTCGGGAAGGCATGACTGCGGCTGTAATCCATCGTCGTGGCCCCAGGCGCGAGTCCGCCGGACGGCGCAAACTGGGCAGTCCGCGTGCTGGGGGCGGGGGCTTGGATCAAACCTCCATTTTCCTGTGCCGCCAGCGGGCTGGCGCTCAAGCTGAGCCCCAGCCAGGCAAATAACACAAATACTATGAGCGCCCGTGCGCTTGAAGGTCTCATCGGTTATGCTTCTCCTTGCCGAGGGAATCTCTTGTCAAACTCAATCTACAATTACGAAACTCTAGGATGCGAAGTTTCAAACGCGCAGTCACGACCGCAATGCTCACGCGCGCCGCTTAGCGCCGGCCGCGCCAATCGGGGACGGCTTTTGCCCGGACGCCCTCCGCCAGTCCGGGTTTCGTAGCGCATGGAAAGCGGCACGCCGGATTCCATAGCGCAGTTGAAGTAAAGGTAAGGGCAGCTTGGAGATAGCCGGCCGACCGGTATCAGTTGATGCCCGCTGATGCGAACCGATGTCCGAAAATGGACAACTTCGCGGGAAGTGGACCAATTTGACCTAGTGGCGGCTTTACGCCGCCGTTTGACGAGGTAAACTCGCCGCCACGCTTCAGGAGACTGGTAGTCTATCTGAGCCATGCTTGATGCAACCGCCAGCCAGCCGCCGACGCGTAACCTGCGCCTGTTGCTTGCCTACGACGGGACTGACTTTCACGGTTGGCAGCGCCAACCGGGGCTCAAGACCGTTCAGGCCGCTGTTGAGAGTGCGATTGCCAGGATTGTGGGCGAACCGGTAAGGGTGTACGCCTCCGGGCGAACGGACGCGGGTGTCCATGCACACGGTCAGGTGGCGAATTTCGCCACCTCGTGTCCGATTCCGGAAGCGAACTTGGGCAAGGCGCTCAATGACATTCTGCCGCCCGGCATCCGCGTGCGCGCTGTCGACGAGGTAGCGCCCGAGTTTCATGCGCGCTATGCCGCGCGATCCAAAACCTATCGTTACAGGATTCTCCAAACGGACTTATGCCTTCCCTTTCTCTGGCGCTTTGTTTGGCACCATCCCCGCGCTCTCGACCGCCGGCGAATGGCGGAGGCGGCAAGAGTGTTTATCGGGGAGCACGATTTCACGTCGTTTGCTGCGACGGGACCCACCGAGGAAGGCGATCTCGAGCCCTCCATGGTGCGGAGCATATTTGCTTCCAGGATTGTCTGGCGCGAGCGCAACGGTCTGCTGGCTTATGAGGTTCGCGGCAGCGGGTTTCTGCATCACATGGTCCGCAATCTCGTGGGCACTCTGGTCGAAGTGGGACGAGCCCGCTTCACGCCTGCCGATGTGCTGCGGATTCTAAAAGCGCGCGACCGAACGCTCGCAGGGCCGACAGCGCCGCCGCAGGGCTTATGCCTGACGCGTGTTGAGTACTAAACAGGACGTCGCATGTTCTCACGGAAGATCGACAAAGGGGCGGTGGACGGGCGGCTGAGCAGCGCGCCGACCATCAGACTCCCAAATAGAAAAGAATACTGAACCGCGGTCGTCGCCAGCGGACCCAGCAAACGAGTATCGTGCAGAGCGTCTGCCGCCAGCCGGATCAGCGCCAGAACATTGACGTCGAGCAGCGAATCGATGTTGCAAAACGCCAGCGTCGCAGCAAATAGCAGTGCACCCACCACAGGTGTGTCCCGGTGCAGACGGCCGATCACCCAGCCCGTCGCCGCCAGCGCCATGCAGTCGAGCGATAACTTCGCCGTCGCCACCCAGTGCGCCCCGAGCACGGGCGCGGTCCAGATCAGAACGGGACGCTCCACGAGGTAAGTAAGGGCGAAAAGAGTCGCCCATCCCACCAGGATCGATCCCAAGGCGATCACCAGCAGGCGGCGCAGCATCGTCGTAACCTCGCGCGCATGCGGATCCAGCACGGCAGTTCGTGTAAACGCCGTATCAGGGCACGGCTGAAGCCGTGCCCTGGTACAACATGCCGGCCTGAAGGCCGCACCACCATTGAGCCAGGATTGCTCTGATCTATTTCGCGGCTCCGGTTGCTTGGGCCAGAATGGGTTTCGCAGGAGCTTTCGCCGGGCTCGAGAACTCCAGGGCTCCGTCGTCTACAGGGCTCCACTTCAGGCTCACCATGTCGCGAATGTAGTCCTGATGAACCCGCCAGGGCGTCTTCGCACCCTGCTTTGGCCACTTATCGACCGCGCGCTGCATATAGCCCGGCGTGAATTTCTCCACGAAGTTCGCGACCGCCGTTTCATGTCCATTCCGGGGCGTGACCTGGCGGGCGTCTTTCCGGTCCATGAGATTCAAGAGCCGGCATACGTATGTACTGATGAGGTCTGCCTTGAGCGTCCAGGACGCGTTGATGTAACCGAATACCGCGGCCAGGTTGGGCACGCCCGAAAACATCACTCCTTTGTAAGCGAGCGTCTTGCCCAGATCCACACGGCGTCCGTCGACCGCGAGATCTGCCCCGCCCAGAGCCTGCAACACCAGGCCCGTCGCCGTCACCACGATGTCGGCTTCGATCTCGGTCCCCGATTGCAGCCGCATGCCTCGTTCCGTGAACCGTTCGATCTGGCCGGTGACCACGCTGGCTCGCCCCGCCTTGATCGCCCGAAAAAAATCGGAGTTCGGAACCAGGCACAGCCGCTGCTCCCAGGGATTGTAGCGCGGGGTAAAGTGCGTGGCCACGTCGTACTCGGGACCCAGTTCCTTGCGGATCATCTTGATAATTCCGGCTTTCACGAAATCCGGAAAGCGCTGCGCCAGTTGGTAAACGTAGATCATGTAGGCCGTATTCTTCCAGCGCCCGAGCCGGCAGGCCCACGTGTTGGGCAACACACGCCGCAGCGCATTGGTGATCCTGTCCTGCTCGGGCATGGAAACGATATAGGTGGGCGACCGCTGCAGCATGGTCACGTGGGCCGCGGTCCTGGCCAGCGCGGGCAGGAGCGTTACCGCTGTCGCCCCGCTGCCGATGATGGTCACGCGCTTGCCGGCATAGTCCAGATCATCGGGCCAGGCTTGCGGGTGGACGACGCGGCCAGTGAAGCGGTCAACGTCCGGAAACTCCGGCAAGTAACCGGAGCCATATCGGTAATAGCCCGCGCACGAGAGCAGAAAATTGCAGGTGAAGGTCACTGGCGTTTCGCGCCCGCCAGGTTCCTGGCGCGATGCAGTGACCGTCCATATCGCGTCTTCGGAGGACCACGCTGCGCGCTCGATTCGGTGACGGAAGCGGATGTGCCGGTCGATGCCCTCGTCGCGCGCCGTGTCCGTGATGTAGTTGCGAATGTCGTCGCCGGGGGCAATAGCCCGGGCGCTGGTCCAGGGGCGGAAGGAATAGCCCATGGTCAGCATGTCGGAGTCCGACCGGACGCCTGGATAGCGAAACAGATCCCAAGTCCCGCCGATTCGCTGGCGCTGCTCAATGATGGCGTAGGTCTTGTTCGGGCAATGTTTCTGCAGGTGATAGGCCGCGCCGATGCCCGACAAGCCCGCGCCCATGATCAACACGTCGAAACGTTCCGCAGCCATCGTCCGCTCCAGATTGTTGCTCGAACGTACCATAGAATTGCCGTTTTGTATCTGGAATCAGGTGGCGGGCCTGCTGCCGGCTCCCAAGCACGAAAAGGTGTTTCGATCCGCGCATCCTGCCGGTCCTGCACGAGTCTATTACAATGTAGAACGCGGTTGCGCTGCCGTCGCCCGCCGCCTATTTCCCATGCCACCGATGATCCAAGTCGAGGAGCTCACCAAGGAGTTTCGCAGCTTTCGCCGCCGCGAGGGCGTTTGGGGCGCGCTGCAGAACCTGTTTGTGCGCGAGTACGTGACCATCCATGCGGTCGACCACATCTCGTTCTCGATCGAGCCTGGCGAGATGGTGGGCTACATCGGCGCCAACGGAGCAGGGAAGTCGACGACCATCAAGATGCTGACCGGCATTCTGGTGCCGAGCGGCGGACGCCTGGTGGCGAACGGCTTCGTCCCTCACCGGGACCGCAGCCGCTACACGCGTCATCTCGGTGTAGTCTTCGGCCAGCGGACACAGCTTTGGTGGGACATCGCGGTGGTGGAGTCGTTCCGGCTGCTCAAGGAGATTTATGAGATTTCCGACGCGGACTATCGCGAGCGCCTGGGCCTGTTCTCCGAAATCCTCAACGTGCAGGACTACCTGCACACGCCCGTGCGCAAGCTGAGCCTCGGCGAGCGCATGCGCTGCGATCTGGCTGCGTCGCTGCTGCACAATCCGCCGCTGCTTTTTCTCGACGAGCCTACCATCGGACTCGACGTGGTGGCCAAGGACCGCATCCGCGAGTTCCTGAAGGAAGTGAACCGCATGCATCGCACCACGGTGTTGCTGACCACGCACGACCTTGCCGACATCGAGGAGCTGTGCCGGCGGATCATCGTGATCGATAAGGGCAAGGTTCTTTTTGACGGGCCGCTCGCGGAGATGAAGGACCGGCTGGCCGAGTACAACCAGGTGAAGTTTTTCCTCAAGGACCGCTCCCAGGTGGCGCGCCTCGATCTGGTCTCACGCGACGGCATCCGGTGCGAGCGCATTGATGAGTTGACTTACGTGATGCGCTTCGATCGCAAGCTGCACTCCACGGCCGAGGTTATCCGGAATCTCGTCAACACGCTTGAGGTGCAGGATATTTTCGTTCAAGAAGAGCCCATCGAGGACATCGTGAAGAGAATTTATCTGAGCCACGAAGTCGGCCTGAGAACGGAAGCGTGAATGCATTCTTGAGGGCGCTCTCCACGGAGTCGCGCCAGATGCCGTACAACTCGGCGGCGCGCTGTTTGCGCTCCACAGGGTCGGCGCCTGCACCGTGTCCGAGAGCCAGGTTTCAACACTGAGGCCACAGGGTCTCCGTGAACTCTGTGTTAAGAGACTTCTCAGCACGGAGGATCGGGTTTGGTTGCGGCCAAGCTGCGCCAGGTTTAATCCTCCCAGCATGGACTAGAACGCCCAGTAGCCATTCGCCTCGTTGGGTGTTCCCGTCGTTGCCCCTGCAATTCCCACAAAGATCGGACGGCCGAAGAAGAACGGCAGCCCAAGGTCCCACGTGTCGGTAGACGCATTGCAAGGAGAGCCAGTAGACGGAACGCAACTTGCCTCCCCCAAGTTGCCAAACGCCGAGAACGAAGTGTTGGCGGAAAACAAGTCCAGTGCGTTTCCAATGGATAGAGAAACCGTCGTCGTGTTGTTATTCGAGCCGGCAAGCTGGAGTGAGACCGTCAAGGGCGGACTGCTGGGGCAGTAGAAACCGATGTCGTAACCGCTCACCAGGCAGTCGGTGGTGTTAAGAGTGGTTTCGTCGGAGACGAGAAACGCATTCGAGCCGCTGTCGATAAATGTGCCGCCGCTATTCGAAGACGTAGATTGGACACCATCATAGGTGGATGATTCGAAATTGCCGTAGTCATCGAGCTCATACACTTTCTGGGTGGTAATCGCATTGTTCGACTCTGTACCGATGCCAAACGTCAGTGTACCCGTGGCCGTAGCTGCTCCGGCCGCCGGCAGCATAGGCAGTGTGATCAACACGCCGTTGTTATCCACCGGAAATCCCGTAACGGGATTCGAAGCCTGATCGTTCACAGGGATCGCTTGTATTCCGCACGTACCGCTGCTGCAAATCATGTACTCGCCGCTGGCGCTATCCAGCGAAGCGCAGCCAGCCCCACAATCCTGGGGGAAAGCGCCAACCCCCAGAATGCCGTTGTCTCCAAGAGCGGCGACGGTATCGTCATCCAGTCCGCCGGAGAGCTCCTCATCGTCACTGCCCGGCAAGGCAAGGCAGGGGTTTATGATTGCGGAATAGTCGCTGTTCGGACCGGAGTAAATGTCCTCGGGAGCAGTCGTGTTGGCGCTGATGACCTGGATGGGAATCCCTGAATTTGCGGCTGTTCCCGGAAGTTGCGATGCGGTTTCCCCGCCCACCTGAACCGTCGCCAACTCCATCGGTCCCCAAGTATAGGACAGATCGCCATACTGAACGCACTCGTAGAATGGGTCGCCCGTCGAAGTATCGTTAATGGCAGGAAGGGTGATCCCGGGCAGCGCGCTGGAAAGAATCCGCAGCCCCACTGAACCGGTGTCCACCAGGACGTTGGGAACGGTTACGCAGGTCGTGGTGCCCGGCTCGCAAACGATGACCGTAGTGGTGATGTCGTTATAGTACGAGATCGTTTCCGAGGTTGAGCTTGCGGCCGGAGCTCCTTGATATCCATTGGGTCCGAAGCTGACGGTGACCTGCGCCGTATTGGAAACGCTGCTCGATCCCGACAGCGACACCGTCTGCGTCCCGGCGGCATCGGTGACGGTCAGGGTGCCGGTGACGGTGCCGCTCCCTGACGACGTGAACTTGACTGTAATCGTGCAGCTCGCACCGCCAGCAAGGCTGGAGCCGCAATTGTTCGACTCACTGAAGTTGCTCGATCCGGCCGTCACAGCGATGCTGGTGATGGCAACTGAGGAAGAGCCGGCGTTCGCGAGCGTGACGGTCTGAGAAGCGCTGGAAGGCGTAAGCGTCAGGCTGGCGGGGGAGACGGAAACGCTGGTGCTCGATCCGCTCAGGGTCACAGTCTGAGGGCTGCCGCTGGCGTTGTCCGTGACGGTCAGGCTGCCGCTCGCCGTGCCCGCTGCCGTCGGAGTGAAGATCACGCTGACGGTGCAATTTGATCCCGCCGCGATGCCGGTGCCACACGTATTGGTCTCAGTGAAAGTGCTCGGCGTGACCGCAAATCCGGAGAAGCTCAGAGTGCCGGTCCCGGAATCGGTGATCGTCACGGTCTGGGAAGCGCTGGCAACGTTCACACCGCTCGAGAAAGTGAGGCTGCTCGCAGAAAGGGTCACGGCGGGCGTGCCGCTTGAACTGCTGCTGCTGGATCCGCCTCCGCACCCTGCCATGATGATTGCTGCCGCGATTAGCAAAACGGTTCCGAGCATCGTTGCGGCGGACACCTGCTTTCGCCGGACCGATGCTCCGAAATCGCATGTTTCAACGTTCGCTTTCTGGTTTCTGACTCGTCCCATGTTCATTGCACCACTTCCGCTTTCACGTTGGCGGGAACCAGGCCTGGCACATAAGCGCGGCCCCGGAAAAATCGCATATGCCCCACACTCGAAAACACAAAGTTGTCACCCTGAATGGTTATGGCCCGTCGCCGCATCACCTGCGTTCGCTGGCCCTCCTGAAGGTTGGTGATATAGGTCCCCAACAACTGGTGGAGGTTGGGAATAAAATGGCCTTGCCAGGAAATGCCGAACACGGTTCCCTCGGGCGAGACGAATTCGTTTACAACGGTGCCGTCTTTCAGGGTGATCTGGTGGAGATCGAAGCCCGTTTTGGCTACTTTCACCTCCTGCCCGCCAAGGGCTTGAGCGTCGAATGCGACCGTTGACACGTTGTCACCGAGCGACGCCCACGCAGGCAGAGTTCCCAGCGCCAGAATAAGCACCGTGATCCACACACATTTCATCGAAGTGCTACCTTTCCCTTTCCATTGGACTGTGTCTTGTATAGACGCTTGCGGACTGTGCCGGGTTGCCGCTGTCCAGGAGCAGTTTGCAAGGTTGTCTGTTTCGGGGGCAGGGAACCACGTCTCTGCTCACCGCTGAGGCGGTCACTTTACACGTTCGCCTTGTGCGCCAGTGGGCCGAACTTTCGGCATGATCACTTTAGAATTCCGCAAAACCTGCCGCAAAGTTCCAAAATACTTCAGGACGAATCAAACCACGTATCGCGCAAGCTGGCGCGGTTCCCGCCCGGGCACGACACTTACACCTTCGTCTGTGGACACATGGGTGGCATCGAAAACGGGGCCGCCGAAGAACGGTAGTTTCTGCGGTTTGTCAGGGAGTTTTCAGGAGCCAAAGGACCTTATTGAGGCTCGCAAAATAGTGACGCCGCGCTACGCCGCCAACCCGTGCTGCCGCAAAGCAAACGCTACTCGGTGGCGGGGATCGGCACGGGCGGACTGTTGCGCAACGCAACGTATTCCGCGTCTTTGCTGATCTTGGCGAAGTCAGGATCCTGATCGAGCTGCTTGACGTTCCGGAATCCTTCTTCGAAGGCACGCCGCAGATAGCTGATCGCCTCAGGAGCGCGGCCAAGAGAGGCAAAGACCTTGGCCATGTAGTAGAAGTAATCCGCATCGGCCTGGCGCGGCTGGACGACCGTGCCCGTAGTGGAATGCTCCATCAAAATCGTGGGGTCCAACGTGAGCGCCGCGCGATACTCCCCCACGGCGGGCGCGAACTTTTTCATCCTCGTGTAAGACGTCCCCAGATTCATGTGGAACGAGGCCGACGAGGGATCGAGCGCAATGGCGTGCTGGTAGTACTTCACGGATTTGCCGACCTTGTTCTGCAGGAAATACGTCGTGCCCAGATTGTTCCAGGCTTCGGAAAGGTCGGGATTGAGCTGCAATGCCTTTTTGTAAGACTTGCGCGCCGCCACATAATCGTCCTGTTGCTGGAAGGAAATCCCCATCTTGTTCCAGATCGTGGCCGCTGCTTCATGGGAATTGCCCTGGCGGAGGGCACGCGCGTAGTAATCCACGGCGTCGGCGTAACTCTTCCGCGCCATGAAGATGTCACCACGCTGCTCCGGAGTGAGTTCCGTACGGGCCGGCACCTGCCCTGCGGCCGAAGGCGGAGTAAGACCCTGCGGCTGCGGCGCGACACGCGCACCTACACTACCGAGACTGGCAAGATATAGACAGAAATAGAGGCTGGGTACCGCCTGCGTGAGTCCGCCCATGGCAAACCCCCTTTTCAAAACCGGCTGCATCCGATTCGGTGACCGGCCGGCTCCCTCGACCCTGAGCTATTCTACTCCTGATTTTGAGGATCGGCATCATTATTTGGCGGCGGGTTGTCACCGGCGCTACCCTTCGATTCGTCCTTGGATCCGCCACCTTTAAAAATCGAGAAGAACCGTTTGATAGGTCCCGGTTTTTTCTTGGTGACGCCCGGCTGCACGGGTTGGCTATTGGAGGCTTGCGCGCCTGCTGCCGGGGGTATCCCCGCGGCTCCGGGCGGAGGCGGTGTAGCCGGGTTGTTGGGCTTGGCGGCTGCCGCTTCCGTTCCGCCAATTCCCAGAATTCGGCTGAACAGGCCTTTGACGCCGCTCAGAACGGCGAGATTTCCGTGAGGCTCGGTGCCTTGGACGAAAATCTCCTGCGATGAGGCGGCAAGGGGCACGGGTTCTCCCGGAGGAGTCTGGGGCAACTGAATAGACGCCATAACCAGTCCCTCAGGCTCGGGGAAGTCGTGCACGTTTCGATAATCGGGGAGCTCGGTGGCGGTCTTCATGAAATCGGTCCAGACGGGGAGGGCCGCAACTGCTCCCGACAGCCCGATGTCACGATCGTCGTCGTATCCGACCCAAACCACCGCTAGGAGATTCGTGGTGAAGCCCGCAAACCAGGCATCGTGGGAGGTCCCGGTCTTGCCGGCCGCTGGCAGCGTGAATCCACGGCTTCGGACGCTGGCGCCGGTGCCGTGATCGATCACGCTTCCCATCAGACTGATCATCTGGTACGCTACCCTGGGATCCAGCACTTGCCGCTCAGTCGGCTCCGTCTGCCACAGCACGTTGCCGGAATCGTCCCGCACGGCCAGAATCAGCCTTGGCGCCACGTATTCCCCGGAGTTGGAAAAGATCGTGTAACCGCCAGCGATCTCGAGGGGCGTCGCATCATACGAACCAAGCGCAAGTGCCGGGGTCGCCAAGAGATCGTGGTTGATGCCCGCCGCGACAGCTAAATCCTTAACTTTCTGGTATCCAACCATCTGTGCAAGGCTGACGGTCGCGCAGTTCAGCGAATAAGCCAAGCCTTCTCTTAGGGTTATAGGCCCGTAGTACTCCTCCTTGTAGTTGCGCGGCTCGTAGACCTTGTTATCGAATTCGAACGTCGTCGGCTCGTCCATCAAAACTGTGGCGGGCGTCACAAGCGGCTGTGAACCATCAACGGCGGAGCTCAGGGCCGCCGCGTAAACAAAGGGCTTGAACGACGAACCGGGTTGCCGCTTCGCCAACGCGTGGTTCAACTGGCTTACGGCATAGTTGCGCCCTCCTACCAGCGCACGCAGCTCGCCCGTGTGAGGATCCAACACCACCAGCGACACTTGCGGCTGGTTGGGATCGCGTGGCGGCGCGTCTTTGGCGTGATGACGCTTGTCGATGGTCTCGTCGACTTCCGTCATCCCGTCGCGGACCGCTTCCGAGGCGACGCCCTGCAAGGCCGGATCAAGCGTCGTGTAAACGCGATAGCTCTGCGAGAGCAGGTCCTGCTCGGAGAAATGGTCGAGCAGCTGGTCCTTGACCATGTCCACGAAGAATGGGGCCTGGCTGCCCTCCACGTTCTGCGGTGCGATGGCGAGCGGAGCCGCAGCCGCGTCCTGCTCCTGCTCAGCGGTGATGAAGCCGTCTTCCCGCATCTCGTGGAGGACGTAGTTGCGCACGCGCAACGCCTGGGTCGCATGACGATAGGGCGAATACAGGTTAGGCCCGCGAATCAGACCCGCGAGCAGCGCCGCCTGCGACAGCGTCAGGTTTTTGACATTCTTGTTGAAGTAAGCCTCGGACCCCGCGGCGAATCCGTCGATGGAGAAACTGCCGCGCTGGCCGAGGTACACCTCATTGGCATAAAACTCAAATATCTGCTCCTTCGTCAGGCGCTGCTCCATGGCCAGGGCCAGGAAGACTTCCTCGGTCTTGCGCCGCAGCGTGCGCTTGGGCGACAGGAAGAAATTGCGAGCCAATTGCATGGTCAGCGTGCTGCCACCCTGCAGGCGCTCGTCCGCCATCAGATCGCGAAAGGCAGCGTCGAAGATCCGGTAGACGTTCACGCCGTGGTGCGAGAAGAACCGCCGGTCTTCAGCCGCAAGCACGGCATCGACGAGCACCGGCGGCAGATCCTGGTAGCGAATCAGTCGGCGTTTGGTGCGGCTGGCGTCAAATAGGGTGGTGACCGGTTCCGGCTCGAGCAGATAGACGTCTCGCGGCGATGGATTGTCGTCTGTGGCAGGAGTCTGGAGGTCAATCGAGGCGATCTTGCCTCCGGCGAATTCCACTGTCGCCGGACCCTCGGTAGGCGGCATTCCGGCAAAATAGGAGAGAGGACCGGGCCGGATTTCCATCCGCGCGCCGTTCAGCGTATACGTTCCAACCCTGGAGCCGCCACCTTCGGAGTAGAGTCCGGCCCGCAGGCGTGACGCAACCTCGTCAGCCGTAATCCGCTCGCCGACCGTGATCGGGGTTGGCGCGGAGAATATCACGGACGCGCGTTTGAACACCTGCCCGCTCAAGCGGGCGTCGATCTCGGCGCTGACGTGAGCGTAGGCGTAGACGAAGAGCGTGGCAAACACCACAAACAGCGCGATGCCGGCGTATATCAGCCCGCGGCGCCACCGCACGATCTTGCCGGCCACAGCACGTGTGCCGCGCGCCAGCCGGTTTGGCACAGATGACTTCAAAGGTCGGAGATCCTCATCCTTCAGTACGCCCGGCTGATTACGGAGGGCGTAAAGTGCAGGTTCCAGGTGACGATCGAGAGGTCCACCGGAACCGTGTAGTCTAGTTTGATGCTCAAAGTGCCCTGATCGCTGGTAACGCTGACTTGTTCGGCAGAAACGGGCAGCCCGAGGACGCGTGCGTGCTGCACGACGTCCGCCTGGATCTCGCCGGCAGCGGGATTCTGTGCGGCAACCCGGACGGCCTGGTCGCGAATGTAATCCGCCAGGCGGCTGCTGTTGTTATAGACGGGAACCACTCGGGTGCCGACAAGTATGACCGCGCCCAGGAGAGCGAGACCTGCAATCGGCTTGAGAATGGCTGTCCGGCGATCTCGAAGCGGCATGACTCACCTGGATTTCCCCTCCGGCCGCCGGGGTGCTAGCTGAGGAGATGCTGTTTCAGTGCCTGCACCGCCCTCTCAAGGCTAACATCCTGAACTTGCTTTGTCGAGCGCACCAGGATCTCGGCCTGTCCCTGCTCGAACTTGCGGCGCCCGAGCGTCAGACGATAGGGCACGCCGATGAGATCGGCGTCTTTGAACTTGACGCCCGGACGCTCATCGCGATCGTCGAAGAGCACCTCGACGCCCTCCGCTAGCATTTGCTTGTAAAGCCCTTCTCCGGCTTCCCTCAGCGGGGCGTCGTCCATGTTGGCCGCCGTCAGGATCACCTGAAACGGTGCGATGGACTTCGGCAGGAACATGCCGTCCTTGTCGTGGTTCTGTTCGACGGCCGCCGTGAGGATGCGCTCCACGCCGATGCCGTACGACCCCATCACGATCTCCACTTCCTTGCCCGCCGCGTCCAGCACGTTCGCATGCATCGCCTTGGAGTAGCGACGGCCCAGCTTGAAGACGTGGCCAAGCTCCACTGCTTTCACCAGCTCCAGCGGCTTGCCGCATTTGATGCAAGGATCGCCTTCCGCGACGGCTCGCAGATCGCGGTATTCCGCCTGGAAGTCGCGCCCGGGCGTCACGTGACGCAGGTGCATGTCGTCCTGATTGGCGCCGGTCGTCATGTCACGCCGTCCCTCGAGCGCCTTGTCCGCGAGAATCCGGACCTTTGCGTGCCCGGTCGACGCGAGACCCACAGGACCAAGCGATCCCAGATGCGCGTGGTGCAGCTTGAATGCCTCTTCAGGCGTCGCCGGACGGAATACGGCGGTTCCGAGCGCGGCTGAAAGCTTGGTCTCGCTGAGCGCGTGATCCCCGCGCATCAGGATCACGACGGGCTCGCTCTCCACCACGTAGACCAGCGTCTTGATCATGCGCTCCGGACGCTCGCCGGTGAATCGCACCAGGTCTTCGATGGTCTTCTGACCGGGCGTCGCGATCGTCTCCGGAGACTCGTTCCCCACAGGATCTTCCACGGGCGCGAGCCCGGAGACCGCCTTCTCGAGGTTGGCGGAGTAGCCGCACTCCGAGATGGCGATGAAGTCCTCGCCGGCTTCGGTAGGCGCGGTGAACTCGCCCGAGACCGATCCGCCCATCATGCCGGAAAAAGCCTCCACAAATAGCGCGCGGACGCCGCAGCGCTTAAAGGTGTTGGTATAAGCCTGCACGTGCTTGTCGTAGCTCACGTCGAGTCCGGCTTCGTCAAGGTCGAACGAGTACGAGTCCTTCATGAAGAACTCGCGCAGGCGCAGCAGGCCGGACTTCGGACGCGGCTCGTCGCGGTACTTCGACTGGATCTGATACCAGATCTGCGGAAGCTGCTTGTAGCTGCGAAGCTCACCGCGGGCGATGTTGGTCATCTCCTCTTCGTGCGTGATGCCGAGACACAGGTCGTGCCCGGCGCGATCCTTCAGCTTGAAGATCACATCGACTGCGTCCCAGCGTCCGCTCTCGCGCCAGAGTTCGGCGGGGTTCAGACTCGGCAGGTAGAACTCCTGGCCGCCGATGGCGTTCATTTCCTCGCGGATAATCTGCATGATCTTCAACAGCGACCGTCGCGCCAGCATGAGGTGAGCGTAAATCCCCGCTGAGACTTGCCGCACGTAGCCGGCGCGCAGCAGGAGGCGATGGCTGGC
This sequence comes from Terriglobia bacterium, assembly GCA_030038235.1. Classification (GTDB taxonomy): domain Bacteria; phylum Acidobacteriota; class Terriglobia; order UBA7540; family UBA7540; genus Gp13-AA77. The sequence goes on along the minus strand of JASHPE010000216.1, from coordinate 15,264 downwards.
CGCTTCGGCTTCGGCGGGCACTTCGCGCAGAGTAGGAATAAAGGCTTGGCTCCAACGCATGCATGGTCCTTTGGGGCCGCTTGAGCTGAACAGGGACGAGCCCGACCGGGCGCTCAGGCCACCAGGGAAGTCAATCAATTGTTGGCGAGCCGCGGGAGGTTGTCAAGGAATTGCCGATTAGGGATTGGCGACTGACGATTCTGTGGTCGCGCTGTGAGCACTTGCGATTGTCGATCGCAAATCGGCCCTTGTTTAGCTTCGTTTAGGTTCGTTTAGCCTGAACCGGCCATAATTGCATGAAAGCGTAGCTTCGTTTAGCTTCATTTTTGGCCGTTTTGTTGATTATAAAAGAGTTGGGTACCTTCGTTTTCCGAAAATGGGCAAAATTTAAGGCGGGGGAAGGGGGGAGGATTTTCGCGAAATCCGCCCATTCGCGATTTTCGAGCCTAGGTGTGTTGCTAAAAAGTGTAGCCGGCCGGAGCGCGAGGATATGCCGGCGGGCAGCCCCGTACTTCGTCTCCGGGTTGGTTGCGAGCAAAGGCACCAAACCACCTCAGCGCAAGCGCAGCGGGTCTTCGCTCAAACATTCTACTTATATACCGTTTGGTAAGCGAACTCAATACTCAAGTGATTCGATCCCTGGTCTTATGATGGATTCCACGCGCGTCCGGCCGTTCCTTCTGCTTTCCTACTTCAGGTCGTGCCTGATTCGGAGCGACTGAACTCCCGCTACCACTGCGTGCGCGCGTCCTGCCGAAACCCGGCCCAGCTTTGGATAGCGGAAGTAATCAGAAGCCACTACTTGCGCGACTATTATGCATTATCGGTGCGGTACCCTTTGACACCACTGCTGCCCTTCTATAAACTCCGGCCATGCCGATCCCAACCGAACCTATCGGAAGCATTCCGCGACCCGCTGAACTGATCGGGGCGATGCGCGAATTCCAGCAGGGCCGTCTGACTGCCGACAGAGTCGATGCCCTTTGTGCCGACGCCTTGCGCGATACCATCTCTCGATTCGAACAGACCGGATCGCCTGTGATCACGGATGGCGAGCAGACCAAGCCCAGTTTCGCCACTTATCCGGTCCACGGGCTCGCGAATCTGGCGCCGGATGGCATCACCGTACCTTTCGCCGATGGTCACACCCGGCAGTTGCCGCGATTGACGGCCGGCCCTTTCTATTACCAGACTCACGCCGACAGTTTTCTTCGAGCCGCGCAGCAATACGCCACACGACCGCTCAAACAAGCCGTTATCTCCGCATCTCTGCTGAGTCTGCTCTATCCGCAAGCGGGCATCGAACGGTATCCGCAGGAGCAGTTCCTCAGCGATCTGGTGCGTGAAGCAGCGGCCGACATCCGCTGCTGCCTGGACGCCAGCGCTCAAAAGGTGCAAATCGACTTCACCGAGGCGCGTCTCTCCATCAAGCTCGATCCTTCACGACGGCTGCTTCGCCAATTCATTGATCTGAATAACAAGGTGCTCGGTCGATTCAGCGCTGAAGAACGACGCAGGATCGGCGTTCACACGTGTCCCGGGGGCGACTGGGACGCCACGCACAGCGCCGACGTGGACTACGCCGATCTGCTGCCGGACCTCTTCGCGCTGAACGCGGGCAACTTCTATCTTCAACTGGCGAGCGAAAAGGACCGGCGACGCGTACTTCGGCTGATCCGTGAGTACGCACGGCCGGACCAGATGATCTTTGTCGGTGTGATCGACCCGATCGATCGCAGGATCGAGACGGCGGAAGAGGTGCGCGACAGGATTTTGGAAGCTGCCGTTATCATTCCGATCGAACGGCTTGGCAGCACGGACGATTGCGGGTTCGCGCCCTTCAGCGACGACACCTCGACAGCCCGCGAGACAGCGTTCGAGAAGATTCGGTCGCGGGTTGCAGGCACCGAAATGGCAGCCAGAGCACTCGGCGTGTGATACCGGTGACCGCCCCCCCGTTAATCGTGGACTCCGGCCTGCCTGCCTCACGAACGTCAGGCGTTTTCGGCGCTTTAATCCCGGATTCAAGCTCCATCTGCTGCGCAGCATCACTCTGCAGCCGAAGCGCGCCGTGTGCGTGGTCCTGCGGCAGCGGGGCCAGCGCGACATGGATAAGGCTGGGCACGCGAGACTGATCCACTACCCTTGCCAGTTCAAGGGCAGACCGCCTCGCGGTGCTTCGCTTTCGGGCGGAGCAGGCATTCGCGGTACGTGGTCCCCTCAGATCCTGCGGAACAGCCAGAACAGAAAGCCGGACAGCATAATGGCGACGGGCAGTGTGAGCACCCATGCGAGCGCCAGGTTCCGCACGGTTGACCACTGCAATCCGGAATGATTGGCCAACATGGTTCCGGCCACGCCCGAAGAGAGAACGTGAGTGGTGCTGACGGGCATCCCGAGATGGTCGGCCATCTCGATGGTGGCCATGGCCACGATCTCGGCTGACGCTCCCTGCGCGTAGGTCAGGTGATCCTTCCCGATCTTTTCGCCCACAGTCACCACGATGCGCTTCCAACCTACCATGGTGCCGAGCCCGAGCGCGATGGCCACGGCGACTTTGACCCACGTGGGGATGAACTTGGTAGAGGCGTCCACGTGCTTCTTGTAATTCGCAAGCTGCGCCTGCTCGGCCGCCGTGAAATGCGGCTGGCCGGACTTCTGCATCAGCCGCAGGGCTTCGCTCACCACGTACATGTCGTTGCGGAAGTTCCGGACCGAGTTCTGCGGCACGGCCTTGAGGTCTTTATAAATCGCCATCTCATCGCCGATACCGTTAACGAGCTGCTGCAAGGCCAGCATGGTGTTCGGCTTGAATTCCCTGGTGCGGATGTACGCCTCTACGTCGTCGCGAGGGTCACCGACGACAGCCGAGGGGACCACGTACTTATCCAGCGTGTTCGCCGTCTCGCGGGAGACGGCAATAAAGTCCTGGGTCTCTTTGGGATTCACGGCGTGGTTCAAGGCGTAGGCGGTGGGAACCGTCCCAATCAGGATCAGCATGATAAGGCCCATGCCCTTCTGGCCGTCGTTTGAGCCATGAGCGTAGCTGACTCCCGTGCAGGTCAGGATCAGCAGGCAACGGATCCAGAACGGCGGCGGCTCGGTTCCTTTGGGAGCCTCGTAGAGACGCTTGTCCTTCAGGAACACTTTCGCCAGCAGGAGCACAAGAAAGGCAAGTCCAAAGCCGACAACGGGGGACAGCAGCAGCGTTTTCCCGACGGTGGCAGCCTGGGACCAGTCGACGCCACTCGTGCCCGTTCTGGGATTCATCAATTGGTTGGCGATGCCCACGCCGATGATCGATCCGATCATGGTGTGGGAGCTGGAAGCGGGCAGGCCGAAGAACCACGTTCCCATGTTCCAGATGATCGCGGCCACCAGCAGGGCGAATACCATGGCGAAACCCGCGCCGCTGCCGACTTGAAGGATCAGTTCGACGGGGAGCAGCGTAATGATCGAAAAAGCCACGGCGCCCCCGGAGACCAGCACGCCGACGAAGTTCCAGATTCCGGACCAGACTACCGCAATGTGCGGGTCCAGCGAGTGTGTGTAGATGACCGTGGCCACGGCGTTGGCCGTGTCGTGAAATCCATTTACAAACTCGAAGCCCAGGGCGATGAAAAGCGCAACACCCAAAAGCACAAAAGGATAGACCGAAGGGTTGCGCACGGTCGAGAGATCGGATGCCAGTTGCGTGCCCGCATAGATCAGGCCCACAACCAGGGCCACTCCGAAAACGGCCATGCCGATCTTGGCGCCTCGCGGCTTCGCCAGTTTTGCGTCGAGTGTCGTCGGGACCGGTGCAGCTGTAGCCATGGTCAACCCCTCAATCCAAGCGTAGAAGTCGATTTAAGAGAGTAACCGGCGAGTTTACCCCGCTAAATGTGACATTCAGGTTACAAATTAACGACAGTTCGTGTCGGATGTGCGGAAGGGCTGGGCTTCAAAAGCCCAGCTGTTACCGATGATCGCTGTAGTAGCCGGCTCTGCTCTGCACCACAAGGTCTTTCCCTTTCGCGGTGAGAGCGATCTTATGATAGCCGGGCTCGGAATTGGCGGGATCGGGCGTATAGCCCAGGCTGTATTGAGACCGGAGATCTTCCTGAATGGTGGCGTATATCTGCTCGAGCGGCTCTTTCTTTGAGACCTGGAAGAGCTGGCCTCCCGTCGCCTTGCAGATCTGCTCGAGGATCTTCTTGCCGTCCGGACGCTCCTCTTGCGGGTACCTTCCGCGCCCGCCGTGACGTCCCATGCCTCCCATACCGCCGTAACCGCCGCGATAGCCGTAATCCTCGTCGTCCGTGAACAGTATCGAATAGACCATCGTGTCGGCCCGCTGCGCGGCCTCGACGGCGCTCGCCAGAGTCTCGCGGCTGCCGCGGTCCACGCCGTCGGAGAGAACGATCACGGCTTTGCGACTCGGTTGGGGCTTCATGATCTCATTCGAGGCCAGATAGATCGCATCGTAAAGCAGCGTCCCGCCACCCCCGCTCCAGGAGCCGCGCCGGGAGCCTTGGTCGGGGTTCTGCGATTGCGGGTCGTCCGGATCGCGCGAGGCCATCTGCGGCGACCCCAGCAGTCCGATCGCGGCCTGTAGTTTCTCGCGCGAAGAAGTGAGATCCTGCAGCAGTTCCACTTCCCGGTCGAAGTGGATCACGAAGGCCTTGTCCTTGTCGACCCGCAGCACTTGATCGATAAACGTGGCGCTGGCGCTGCGCTCCTGGTCCAGCAGCCGACGCTGGCTCATACTGGTGTCAACCAGCAGGCCGAGATCGAGAGGAAGGTCGCTCTCTCGCGAAAAATAGCGGATCGTCTGGGGGCGGCCGTCTTCTGCCAGGGTGAAGTCATCCTTCGTCAGGTCAGAAACGATGTCGCCCTTCTTCTTGCGCACCGTGGCGTAGACGTTCACCACTTTCACTTCAACGGATACGGTCGATTGGGGAGCGGGCTTCTGCAGAACGGGTGCTGGCGGACCTGATCGCTGCGGAGTGGCTTGCTGAGGAGTCGTCTGCGGCTGCGCCGATAGCTGCGCGGCTTGCAGAGGCAGAGACATCAGCATCAGCAGGATCGCGGCCGGCAAAACAGCCGGCGCTCCTCGATCCTGCGCCGCTCGAGGATCGCGTGTCTTTCTGAGCACAGCAGAGCGAAGCGAAGAATCTGCAAGATGCATCGTGAAGGCCCCCTCTGGCCCATCGTGACCTGAAAAGTTCGATGGAACAAGCCATGCTGGAGTTGGCCGCGATTGCAGCAAGTCACAGCACTGGGGCATGCTTATGGAATCATGTTCCAGTCGAGGCTCTTTCCGGTGACTTTCTTGGCAGCGATCGAGGTCGTCGCTGCAATTGCGGCTTTGCGGGGCGTCAAGCCCGCCCATGCTCAGTCGCGATCGACTGATCGGGAAGAGGCGCTCACGAGTTACTACTGGGCGCAGCCCCTGACAGGCTGGCCCTTGGACAAGCTGCAGGCGCGAATCCCCTCGCTTAACGGCCTGGCGGCCGATACCGACCAGTCATCGCTCGCCCACATCCTGAGTCGCTTGGCGGAGAACATTCAGGCGTTTCGCGTGAACTTCGCCAACACCACTTCACTCGAAACCGTCGAGCAGGAGCGGCTGAAACCGAACGGGTCGCGCCGCGGCCGCGTGGTCCGGGAGCAGTTTCGATACCTCATCCTGACGAATCCCGGCAACGAGGTGGCGCTCAAAGAATACCGTACTGACCTGCTCGGCCGCGAGGAGACCCCCAAAAATCCGAAACCGGGCTTTGTGAAGACTGCCGGCTTTGCCTCGATGCCGATGGAATTGAGCTCGGACCGCCAGCGCCAATATGATTTCAAGTATCTGGGCTCGCAAACGGTCGACGGCCGGCCCACGAAGGTGATCGCGTTTGCCGGTCATCCCATCGAAGCGGCGATCTCGGGAGAATTCATGCTCTCCGGCAAGGCGATTCCGCTTATTCTGCAGGGCATTGTCTGGATCGACGCTACCACGAACCAGGTGGCGCTAATGCAGACCGAACTGCTGGCTCCTTTGAGCTTCGCCGGCCTGTCGCGCCTCGACACATCGGCCGTCTACGGTGAAGTCCATTTCCGCCAGAGCGCCGCCGTTCTGTGGTTGCCGCAAGTGGTTGATGTAACCGCAGATTTTTTCGGGGAGACGTTCCATAATCGCCACAGCTATTCCGACTATCAGTTGTTCTCGGTGGGCACGGATCAGAAGAAGCCGGCGGCCACGAAGCCGCCGATGTGAGATCGGGACGAAAAAAACCGCCTGGGACCCATCTGCTATCAACAGACTTGTATCCCAAGTCACAGCAGCAGAATTCGCTCCGATAGGCACGGCCGAGCGCCAAGCATCTTGGGCCGTGACCCGCGGGTGGGGCTGCGCCACATGCTCGACCATGCGCGTCATCCTGATAGTAGCGAAGAGCCTGCCCTGAGCGGAGCGAACGGGATCTCGTTTGGTTGCGGCCGAAGGCGGCGCCAAGACCAAAGTCCTGGGCCCGCCGCTCGCCTATAATGAAATGCGTCCAATGGAATCCGCCCGCACCCAGCCCGCGGCGCCTGTCGCCGTCTCAGCGCCCGAACCCGAGCCGGCCACCCGTCTGCCGGCCATGTTCCGATCGCTGCGTCATCGCGACTATGCGCTTTTCTGGACGGGCAATTTTCTTTCGAACATCGGCACCTGGATGCAGAATCTGGCGCTGGGCTGGCAGATTCTGCTGATGACGAACTCGCCGTTTTTGCTGGGACTGAATGGGTTTCTCGGCACCCTGCCGTCGTTGGTGTTCTCGTTGCCCGGCGGCGCCATCGCCGACCGCCTCAGCCGCCGCCGGCTGATGCTGGTCACGCAGACGGCCATGGCGGTGCTCGCGCTTGTCCTGGGCGTGTTGACCTCGTTCCATGTGGTGCGGATCAACGAGATTCTGGCCATCAGCTTCCTCACTGGTCTTGCTTCGGCACTGAACAGCCCGGCCTATCAGGCCATGGTCCCCGATCTCGTGGAGCGCGAGGACCTGGTGAACGCGGTGGCGCTGAATTCGGCGCAATTCAATCTGTCGCGCGCCATCGGGCCTACGCTCGCCGGCCTCGCCCTCGGTGCGGTGGGCGTGGCCGGATGCTACTACCTGAATTCGTTCAGTTTTCTGGCGCTGATCATCGCTCTGCTCGTGCTGCGTGTGCCGGACAAGCGTGTGGAACCGGGTCCGGGCATGTGGGGCGCGGTCCTCGATGGCGGACGCTTCATCTACCAGCACCGGCTGATCGTGATTCTGCTCTCGGTGCCCGCGTTTCTGGCGCTGTTCGCCCTACCCTTCGTGGTGCTGATGCCCGCTTTCGCGCGCGACCTGCTGCACCTGGGGGCCTCGGGCCTCGGCTACCTGATGGCCGGAGCAGGTCTGGGCGCGGTGATTTCCGCCTTGACGCTGGCGGCGCAGCGCAGTGCCGAAGGCCGCGGGGGATTCATCTTCACCTGCGCCGCAGTGCTCTCGCTGGCGCTGATCCTGCTGTCGCGCGCTCACACCTTCTGGTGGTCGTTCGTGCTGCTGGCGGTGATCGGCGCCACCATGGTGGGCGCGCTGGCGCTTACCAACACCACGCTGCAGCTCATCAGCCCGCCGGAGCTGCGCGGGCGAATCATGAGCTTCTATGCGCTCGCCATAATGGGTCTCGCGCCGCTTGGCAGCCTCTGGGTCGGGTCGGTCGCGGAAAAGCTCGGAACGCGATTTTCGCTCACCTTTGGCGGTTCAGTCTGCCTGTGCTATTTCGCGATCCTCCTGATATCGCTCCCGCGTCTCCGGAAGACGGCGAGGTTGCCCTGGCCGGATCTCAAAAGCAGTGGCAAGTGACGAGTGGCAAGTGACGAGTGACGTCAGTAGGTCAGTTTGTCAGTACGTCAGTATTTCAGTTCGGCAGTGGACTGAAAGGCTGACTGGCTGACGCACTGAGATACTGGCACCCTGATGACCTTCAATCAACTAACACTCGCCTTTCACTCGCGACTTTCTTTTCTTGCGATTCGCCTTTTATTCGCCTACAATAGAGTTTTGCAGCGGAGGTTCTTATGGCGCTCACAAAGCGGCAGAAGCAAGTGCTCGACTTCCTCGTCGGATTCATCAATGAAAAGGGCTATGCGCCGAGCTTCGAAGAGATCGCACACTCGCTCGATCTCTCGTCGCTCGCGACCGTCCACAAGCACGTGGCCACTCTGGAACGTAAAGGCTTCATCCGTCGAGGCTATAATCAGAGCCGCTCGATTGACGTGGTGGCGTTGCCGGGGCCTGTGCCTTTCACCCGGGCGGCGCGGGGACCGGAGGCGACCGTGGCAGAGTTGGGCGCGCTCGAGTTTCCGCTGCTCGGCCGCATCGCCGCTGGCCTGCCGGTCGAGGCAGTCGCCAATACTGAAACGCTCTCCCTGGGCGATTTTGCGCGGGCGGGGAGCAAGATATTTGTGCTGCGCGTGAAGGGCGACTCCATGATCGACGATCACATTTGCGACGGCGACTACATCTTGGTGGAGGGCGTGAACACGGCCGCCAACGGCGAGATCGTGGTGGCGCTGATCGAGGGCACAGACGCCACGCTGAAGCGCTTCTTCCGCATGGATAAGGGCAAGGTCCGCCTGCAGCCCGCCAATTCACGCATGGATCCGATCGTGGTGCCGGCGCGCGACGTAAAGATCCAGGGCCGCGTGATCGGTGTACTTCGGAAGTATTGATCGCGCAGATGTGTTACCCTTGGCTGGCGGAGGAGACCAGAATGGCCATCCAGATCGACGAATCCGAAGACCGCCCCATGATGAATTCCAGTATCACGCCCGACTGTGACGCGCTTGCTGTCGGGTACCGGCTCGAATTGATCAAAGCACGCCGCCGCGCCGGCCTGTCGCAGTCGGAACTGGCCAAACGAATCGGCACCATCCCGTCGGTCGTCGCTCGCCTGGAGAGCGGTCAGAGAATGCCCAGTATCAGGATGCTCCTGCGCATTGCCAAGGCCACGGGAAACAGGCTCCATCTACGTCTTACGGCGAACTAGTGTCTGACTAGGCGTCGCTCCGTCGCGCCACGCCGAGGATCGTGACGCTTCCCGCCGTGCGGTCAAACGTATAGATCAGGCGATGATTGCTCACGTAGAGCCGCCAGCCTTCCTTGCCCTCGATTTTCTCAGCGTCGGAAGGCAGTGGGTCGGCGCCCAGATTGCGGATGCGGTCACGCAATTCGAAATAGATTTCAGGCGGGAGCCCGGCGAGCTGGCGCGCCGCAGGGCGAGTGATCAGCAGGTTGTAACTCACAGACGTCCGCGCTCGATCTCGCTGATGGCTTGCTCAAACGGTACCGCGTCAAGGCTGGACTCCACAGCTTCGTCGTACGCCCGCGCGGATTGTTCCGCTTCGAGTTCCGCAAGCAGGTCGCCGCACTCTGTGAAGTCGAGGTGGACGCCGGACGGTTTCCCGTCCTTACCAAACACCACGCGTTCGCGAATCTTGGCCATCGGCGTCCTGCCCGACGAGAAATCCTTCCCTTTGAGGGTAGTCGAGTGGCAGGTGGATTTTCAACCGGCGGTCTTGGAGGCGAGCACGGACTCTGCCGCGATCTGCGTCTCGGAATCGCGCTCGACTTCGACCGCGTCGCCCACACGGATCACGCCTCCCGTCAGGATCGCGGCGCGCAGCCCGCCGTGCCCGGCCAAAGCCGGACGGAGCGTCTTCGCGGTGAGCCGTTCCAGGTGGCCGCACGGCTCACACAGGCGGATGCCGAGCAGGGCCGCGTCGCCGACGCGAAAGCGGCGATTGACGAGATCGTTCAGGCGCACGCCGCGCGTGGCGACGTTGCGGCGAGCATCGCGCGGTTCGAGCGTGACTCCGGTTTCAGCCGCCAGCGCTTCCAGCGCCTCCGTTTCGATGAGCGTAATCTCGCGATCGGCGAGCGGTTTCCAAAAAGTGCCCCGTCCCGACCAATAGCGGTCGCCGACCAGGCCTCGTCCCCGCTCCGCGTAGGCCTCGCGCACGGCATCCAGCGTCGCCGCTGCCGACGCCCCTACAAAAATTCCCTCGACTCGCCCCTCGCTCACGACGCCTCCACGCGTCCCTGACGCGGACGCCAGAAGAACCATAGCGCCGGCGAGGCCGGATGTCAAGACACCGCAAGCTCTGTAGCCTAGTACGGCGCTGAATAAGGCTGAGAAAGGGCGGGGCTAGGCGCTTGGGTCACGTGGCCATTGACTCGACTCGCGTGAAAGCCAATGCCTTGCCAGTCGGGTTGACACGGTCCCGAAGTTGCGGGCGGAGCGGGCCCAGATTCGCCGCCAGATTCGCCATTGGCAGCAAGCTTGTAACGCCGAAGTTTCAACGAGCGGCCCGGGTTGGAACTGGCGGAAAAACAGCGCCGGCGGCTGGGGTGGGCCTTGGCGGAAATTCCGGTGCGACTGGAGCAATTGAAGAATAGCGGTTTGCAGCAGCGTTCGCGAAACCTATCCGGAGAACCGCTTTCTGAACCTCTGCGATCTCTGTAATGCTAACGTTCATTTTCGTCTCGGGCCGCGAAGATTTCGCTAGGCGGCTTTAGCAATCAATTGATTGAGAGTAGCCTGTTCGGCTGCTAACCTGGGCTGAGCGTCGACGGTGCTCCTGCGGTGAGGACTTCCCCCTGGAAGCGCTTGGGCACCCCGTGCGGGGAACGATGGGCCGGGGAAATTCAGGGTCGGCAGGCAGCGAATCGCCAGCCGCTCAAATCCCGACAGCACTCCTTGCAAGTCATCCGGGGATTTCGCGATAAACTCGTTCATGGCGCCCCGTCGTATCGCTGTGTATTCAAAACTATAATGATACGACCAAAGGGAACGCCTCTTCACGTTTGGTTGCGGGCAAAAGGCCGTGCCAGGGTGAGAGCTTTTTGTCAACAGAGGACACGGAGAGCGGCGGGTCAACTTTGTGAACGGTAGGGTGAAGCTCGATTTCCAACCCGCTGTCCGGGCACTGCGCGTCTTCGGTCAGTTCATGCGTGTCGGCTTCGTGAATACCCTGGCCTACCGGTTGCGCTACTACACGGGCATCGTCACGTACTTCATCTACGTTGCCGTCTACTACTTCATCTGGAAGGCGATTTTCGAGCACGGCCAGAAGATTGAAGGCTTCGACTTCAGCCAGATTCTGACCTACATCGCGGTCGGCTGGATCATCCGCTCGTTCTACTTCAACAACATCGATCAGGACATGGCGCAGCAGGTGATCGAGGGCAAGCTCGCTATGGACCTGATCAAGCCGGTGAACGTCCAGTCGATGTACGTGGCGCAGGCGTTCGGGGAGGCCGTATTCCGCCTGGCGCTTCTCACCGCGCCCACGGCGCTGGTGCTGCTTCTGGTGTATCCCTTGCGCTGGCCGGCCGGTTGGGCGTCGTTTCTCGCGTTCTTCTGGAGCGTGGTGCTGAGCTTCTTCATCGTGGCGGGCATCAACTTCGCGGTGGGCACGTTGGCGATCCGGCTGCAATCGATCCTCGGTCTGCTGCGCGCAAAGTATTTTCTGCTGGAACTGTTCTCGGGCTTGCTGTTGCCCATTTCCTTCTTCCCGCATGCCGCCCAGAAGGTGCTGGCCGTGCTTCCCTTCCAGTACATCAGCTACGTTCCGGTGCTGCTCTACCTGGGAAAGCTGCGTGGCCTGGCAATGGCGCGCGCTCTGGGCGTCCAGTTGTTCTGGGTTGTGGCGCTGATGGCGCTCGGGCACGCGATGTGGCGGTGGTCGACGCGGAAGATTACCATTCAGGGGGGCTAAGGGAGAGTCGGCAGGGCTAGTTGGCAGTGGGCAGAAGCCAGCCAGCGGTAAGCGCTGGCCAGTCGGAAGAAGCAATCGGCAGCCAGGGGCGGCAGCCGACGTTTCGGTGACCGCCCGACAAGTTCGGCGCTGCCGAGTGCCGAATGCTACTCGATCGGACTCTGAGATGAAGCGCCATCTTCGTCTTTTCGGCCTCTATTTCGCGCAATATTTCAAAGTGCGCCTGGCATACAAGGCGGACTTCTTCATCGCCTTCTTTTCGTCAATGGCCGCGTCGGTGATCGGATTCGGATTTGTCTTTGTGCTCTTCACCAAGATTCCACGGCTGCAAGGATGGACGTTCAACGAGATACTCTTCCTTTACGCCTTTTCGCTCCTGCCCCTGGGCTTTTTCAACGTCATCAGTTGGAACCTCTACGAATTCGGCGATCTCTATATTATCCAGGGCCGCTTTGACCGGATCCTGCTTCGGCCGATCAACACGCTTTTTCAGGTGCTTTTTGAGAAATTCCGCATCGAGTCCTTGCAGGAAGTGGTTACCGGGCTCGCCGTGCTCACCATCGCCGCGCGGCGTGTCGGCGGGCACTGGACCGCAGCAGACTATGCCTGGCTTCCGGTCGTGGTCCTGTGCGGTTCGGTGATCTATCTATCGGTCTTTTTGATTTTGACGGCGGTGTCCTTCTGGTTTGAGGACCGGGTGGGCATCGTGCCGCCGGTATTCAACATGCTGACATTCGGCCGGTACCCGCTGACCATCTACAATGTCTTTATTCAGTTCATGCTCAGTTGGATTATTCCGTTCGGCTTCGCTTCCTTTTACCCCACCACCCACTTCCTGCACCGCGCGCAATTCAACGCTTATTTTCACCTCGTACCGGTGGTGGCTGCCGGCTTTTTTTCATTAGCCTGCATCATTTGGGGCCGTGGCGTTCGTAACTACAGTAGTACCGGCTCATGAGGAATCTTAAGAATAATAATGTTGAATAATGGAGCGTAAACCGTTAGGCTGGCGTAGGGCATTGGAACTCAGGTCCCACTAAACTCACCGAGAGGAGATCCACCCTTGGCACTGGAGAGTATCGTCAGTCAGTTGAAAGAAGAAAGAGATAGGCTTGACCGGGCAATTGCCGCCCTCGAAGGCGGCAGCGGCCGGAGACGGGGAAGGCCACCGGGGTCGTCGAACGCGGGCAGCGGGGGTACAACCCGGCGGCATATGAGCGCCGCCGCCAGAAGGAAGATTTCGGAAATGATGAAGAAGCGATGGGCGGAGCGGAAGAGGGCCGCGAAGGGCTAGCCTTACGCCGGCCTGCCGTAAGCCTCTTCCATCTTCGGATTGAATTTGCGCCGGCCGGCGCCGTTCCGAGTTCTTTCGATTACCCGCTGAGCTGGGGGTACAGGGTAGTCGGGAGCGTCTTGGAGTGGCGCTAGCGGGCGAGTAGAGCGCCATAGATCAGCGGCACTAAGATGGCGGCGAACAGCACGAACTCAATTCCTACGACTTGGTACCAAGTCAGCGACCCGTCCCCGGACATAAGAGTTGCCGACGTGGATTCCCCAGTAAGCCGGGCCTCGCTTTCGACCTTGGGACGCATCTTCGACCCTCGAAGCCTTCTTCAAAATCTGGCCATGAAAGGCCAAGCACGACGGATGCCAAACCGAGAGAGGTTGCCGGCCGGCTTCGGGGCGCCCCAGACTCGGAATCTCGGGGGCAGAGTATTTGCCCGTTTAGCAACGCGCAGCCAGAGTCCAGGCTCTTTGGCAGCGTGCCGAAGGGTGGCGCAAGTGGATTGTCAGACGGCGATTAAGGGGGCAAATTGTGCACGTGACGCGACAGAATTTACATCCGTCTACTGCAAGCGCCGATGTCCCTGGTGCCGAAGGACGCCGGTGAGGATACCAGCGCTTCAGCAAGGTTGACGACGAATTCCAAGGATAAGATTCACAATCTGGTATTCGGGTAAGAATGGTGGACGCGAAGGGATTCGAACCCTCGACCTCAGCGTTGCGAACGCCGCGCTCTCCCAACTGAGCTACGCGCCCCAGTGCCTAAGTGGCCAACACCCGCCCTGTGCAGGCAACTGTGGCCAGTGTACCATGGCACGGCAGGCCTGCACCCGGGGGACCGGACCCCCAGAGGCGACTCCTTGTTACTGGCCAAACACTAAGAGGGTGAAGGATCCGGGAATCATGGGGGGACGGCGTCGTTCGCCAGGCTTCACGTCGGTGGGCATGGGCCCGAATTCCGCTGTGACCGTGAAGACGTTATGCGTCTTAGGATCTACTTCCATCGTTCGTGCACCGCGTTGCGTCTGCACATTATCGACCACGGTGTACTTGTCGGGCGAGTCCTCGTGGACCGCGGTGAGCGTCCCGTCGCCGGTGGAGGCGAAGGCCAGTTGCGTGCCGGGGTCGAAACGATTGGCATCCACGCCCTCGCCGATGGGCACGGTCGTAACTATCTTGCCATTATCCGCATCTATAACCGCCATCAACTTGTTGTGGCAACCGATGAACAGCCGCCGATGTTCCGTGTCGATGGCCATGCCGGAAGGACTCTCGCAGGGCGCCAGCGGCCAGCGGTTCAATATCTTGAGATTCTTGGAGTCGATCTCGAGCACGATGCTCTTATCCTCGAGGTTGTTGTAGACATGGCCCTGGCCGTCAGCCGCGGCAAACTCGGGATCGCCGCCGAGATCAAAGGTACCCACCACGTCGCCACTCTTGGCATCGATGGCCGTGGAACTGCCGGAGCGGCCGTTGAAAGTGAATACACGCTTGGAGCCGGGATCATAGATGATGCCGTCCGGTCCCTCGGCCGTCTTGGCTGTCCCGGTGGTCTTGAGCGTCTTGAGGTCGAAGATGGTCACCTGTGCTGCGCGGCCGTCGCTGACAAATCCGCGTCCGAACTCGGGCGCTACGGCGATGCCGTGTACGCCCTGGGTGTCGGGAATATCGCCGACCACTTCGTATGTGTCGGCGTCCACAACCATGACGTGCGTGGCGCGCGAGATGAAGAGATGCCGCCCTTCAGGATCGATGCCGAGGTAGTCCCAGAAGCCGTCGCCGCCGAGCGGCACCTTCTTGATCAAATGATAGCCGCTCGACTGCGCCGCGAAGGTGGGACCGCACGGAGCCGCGGAGATGACTACGGCCGCAAGAACCACGACGAAGAGTGCCGGAAAACCTTGTTTGGTTCTCATGTTCCCTCCCGAGAGACTCATCGAGTTAAAGACCGATTCTGGCGCACCGCTTCCCGCAAGGCAAATTAATTTCTGGTTATCTTGGGCCTGACAATGGACCGGCGTCCGGAAGCGGCGCGTATGGTGACTCCTTGGAGCGTATGGTTGCCGTTATAATCGAGCATCGGAAATCCTCATGCCCGCTCGTCTTACTCTCAGTACCGAGGTGAAGTACCTGAAGGGTGTCGGACCGGCGCGCGCCGCTATGCTTGCCGGTCGCGCCATTCAGACGGTGGAAGATCTTCTTTACTACACTCCTTTCCG
>JASHPE010000215.1 GCA_030038235.1 Terriglobia bacterium | reverse complement strand
GAGCCGGGCCACGTGCCCGTCCATGCCGCGCGCGCGTCAAAGGCCGCGAGCGACAGCCACTCGGGCTCGGCACTGTGAAATTGCGCCATGTCGAGGCCGGCGGCGGCGAAGAGCGGCTTCCAATCGAGAGCGGTCGCCGGAGGAGGGTTCGGATCGACTTCCTTGGGGATCGCCTGGAGATACGTCAATCGTCCCTGGTCATCGACGATGACGTTGACCATCCCCGACTCGATCGCGGGTGGCTCCCAGAACGCCGGCACGCCTGGCGTGATCGTGACATCGTGGAACTTGTCGGTATCGAGATAGACTGGACTCTGCCGGTAAGGGTAGAGCAGCGCCTGCGGCTGTTCCGACAGGATTTTCGGCCAGTCCGGATGCGCGCCGTCGTGGCTGTGCGCGTATTCGGCGAAATTGTCATCGAAGTGGAATTCCGCGGAGTGGTCGATGGGCTTATCGGTGTAGCCCAAACCCTTGATGATTTCCTGCGCCTTGATGCTGAGCACTTCGGGCGGCAGCGGCGGTGTCATGAGGCGCATGGCGCTGACTCGCCAGCTCATCCAGAACACGGCGACGAGTCCGACAATCACCCCTGCCAGACTGATCACGGCGACCCGCGGGGCGATGCCCTCCTTCTCGCCCGCCGCGGCCACCATCTGCGGCGATGGCGTTTCGCCCGCAGCCAGAGCCGCCGCCAGCGGATCGCCTCCGGGCAGGGCGGCAGCAACCGCCAACGCGTTGGCGGGACGCGCGGCGGGATCGGTCTCGAGACAGCGCATGATCACGCGCTCGACCGCGGGATCGAGGTCTTTCACCCAGGTGGAAGGCGCGCTGAGCGGCTGCTCGTTGCGCTGCCGCACCAGATCCGCGAGCGCCGTGGCGTCAAAGGCGCGCTTGCCGGTGAAGATCTCATAAAGCACGAGACCGAGCGAATAGATGTCGCTCCGTTCTGTGACTTCCTTGCCCGCGAGCTGTTCCGGCGCCATGTAAGCGGGCGTGCCGCTGCGCACGTCGTAGCCCTGGATCTGCTCGGCGAGGCCGGCCAGACCGAAATCCATCATGACGGCGCGTCCGCGTCCATCGAGCATGACGTTGGCGGGCTTCAGGTCGCGATGGAGCACGCCCTCCCGATGCGCGGCAGCGAGGCCGGCGCATAGTTGCCGCGCGATCTCCAGGCCTTTATCGCCCGGCAGACGTCCGATGCGCCGCAGCAGCGAGGCCAGGTCCTCGCCGTCCACGTACTCCATGCTGAGAAAGGGCTGGCTTTCCGCCTCGCCCACGTCGTAAACGCGGCAGACGTTGGCGTGCGACACGCGGCGCGCCGTGCGCACTTCGTTGCGAAAGCGCTCCAGCGCGTCGGCGTCGCTCGCCAGAGCCTGGGGCAGGAACTTCAACGCGACAGGCTGATCGAGCGTCAGATCGTCGGCGCGATAGACTTCGCCCATGCCGCCTTTACCGATCAGCGCCACCACACGGTAGCGCTCCAGCAGCAACGTGCCGGGCAGAAATCGTCCTTCGGAGAGACGCGCGGAACTGCTGGTGGACCTGGTTCGCGTTGCAGGCTGCGCGGGAGTGCGGAGTCGGGGGGTTGGGGGATCGGGATTCGGGGTTCGGGACGCGGGACCGGGGGTTCGGCGTTCGGGGTTCGGAGTTCGGAGTTGCGGCGTTGCCGGTCCACTCGCGGTCGCCGTGACTTCGGCGTCCTGCGCCGTCGTGGGACCGGGCGTCGCTGCGGCCGATCCCAGGGACGCGCCGCACGACGAGCAGAATCGTCCGCCGTCCCGGGATTCGGCTCCACATGCTGCGCACTTGGCCATACGGTTTCCCCGCGCCAACTTGGAGCTTGCTGCATTTTTCAGTGGAGTGGCAAGCGAAAAGTGTGCTTCTCGCCAACGTTGTTCAGCCAGTCCGGCGAATCATTGCCCGTGCTCTTGCGAGGATGATTATTTTTTGGCGGGAACGGAGGCAACTCAAGGGGTTGCGACAATGATGTGTGGGTCCTGAAAATGCCAACGGCAACGGCGGAGCCTCGGCGTGGATTGAGATCTCGCCCGCTGGAGGTCCGCCAGGGGCGCGCGAGACCCCAGGCAGCAACCTATGATCCAACCACGAACACGATGACGATTTTGAAGGAGGTGCCTGCGGTCCCTACGGCTACAGCGACGCCTGGGTGCTGAGCGTTACGGGGATTCTTGGGTCCTGACGGACGCGAATGGCCTGGGTGGAAGTCCGGCATGGACCCAGATCGGCCAGTCGTTGAGCATTTACCCCAATGCGCGTAGCGGCGCGCGCGGCGGCTACAGCCCATCTAAAAACAACATGATCATTTACGGGGGTTTCGGCCCGGACGGCACCTACCCCTACAGCGACGTCTGGGTCCTCTCCAACCGGAACGGCCTGTGAGGCGGAGGTGAGTCCAAACCGCAGCGGAGTCTGACGTTCCACGTTCGTCTGCGGGCGGGCTCATCCGGAATCGGGGAGCGGGTCTTCCGCCCCCCACTGAATCTTTCGCATCCGCCATCGTTCACGGCCAAAGGTCAAGGCGAGTCAGGGCAGGGATCAGGGGCTAGGGGGTAAGGGCGGACTGTCTGGGTTCGAGATTTAAGATTTAAGATCCCGGACTAACGATCTACGGCGTCAACCCCTTGATTCTGAACAGGATTCCGCCTGCGCCGTTCACGTCAATTTTAATGCCATCTAACCGAACAATGACGCCGTTCGGTACAAACTTGTTATATTCGACCGTAATAAGGCATAATCTTGCGGCCATAGGGTGTCTGTGTCCCTTACGTGTCTCCGGGCAGGCGGGCCCGGCGCTGCCGAGAGCGGCAGCGATTTCTTGTGTGGGAGTGAGGAGAAAACATGCCCAGAGTCAGAGGCCAAAGATTAATGAAGTACGTTGACAGCGCCATATCCGTCACGGCGGGCGCAGCCTTTGA
>JASHPE010000214.1 GCA_030038235.1 Terriglobia bacterium | reverse complement strand
GGCCGGAACACGCCGATGTCAGCCTTGCGGTCACCATCGAAGTTGGCAATATGCTTGTCGCGACGATAGATTGACGGCAGGTGACTCACGGGAATATCGCTGGTCTCGCCCCACTGCTGGCTCAGCGTCCCGCCGCTCGAGTACTCGATGTACCAGGTCGCATCTGAAGGCCGGAAGACCCCGTAATCATTCTTGCCGTCGCCGTTGTAGTCCCCGACCACGGGAATGTCGCCGAGCGCGCCCCACGGCGCGGTGATCGTCTGACCCGTGCTGCTCAGTGCGTACCAGGTAGTGGTGTCCGGCCGCCAGACGGCGTAGTCCGTCTTCCCCTTGCCGTCGTAGTCGCCTTCCATGGGAATGTCGCCGGGCTCACCCCACGGCGTGCTGACGCTCTGACCGGTGCTGCTGAGGATCACGTACCAGGTGCCGTTCGACGGCCGGAAGACGGCATAGTCGGCCTTGCCGTCGCCGTCGTAATCGCCGATCACGGGCACGTCGCCCGCCTGACCCCACTGCTTGGTAATGGGTACGCCGCCGTCGGAGGGCAGGATGTACCAGGTCCCGTTTTGCGGACGCCACACGGCGATGTCACTGACGCCATCACCGTCGTAGTCGGCGGGCACGGGCACATCACCCGGGTTGCCCCAGGCTACCGTGGCGGGCGCCCCCGGGTTGCTGCTCGGGATGATGAACCACGTCCCGGTGGACGGCTGCCAGACCGCAAAGTCGCTCTTGCCGTCGCCGTCGTAATCGGCCGTCACCGGCACGTCGCCGGATTGGCCCTGGACCTGAGTCAGATTCGAGCCGCCATCGTTCGACAGGATGTACCACGTTGCGATGGCCGGCCGCCAGATACCGACGTCGGCCTTACCATCGCCGTAGAAGTCAACATTCAGCGTCGGACTCTTGGCCAATCCAGCGCCAACGGCCCCCGTGCCGTCGAGTGTTACTGTCTGGGGGCTGCCGGGAGCGTTGTCGGTCACGGAGATCGTTCCGGTAAGATTCCCGCCTTGAGTCGGTGTGAAGGTGGCGTTGATCGTGCAACTCGCTCCTGCCGCCAGGCTGCTGCCGCAGTTGTTCGTCACGGCAAAGTCACCGCTGCTCGCGACACTGGTGATTGTCAAGGCCGCGTTGCCCGTGTTGGTCAGAGTAACCGTCTGAGCGGGACTCGTTGTGCCGACGAATTGCGGCGCGAAAACCAGACTCGCCGGCAAGAAACTTACTTCGGGAGATGGGCCATTGATCAGCTCGAAGACCGTTCCACAATCGAAGGCATTCCCAAATCTGTCCATGCAGGAGTTGGGTCCGCCTTCGGAGGCGCCGTAGAAGGTAAGTCCAACGGTCTCGACCAACGCACCGCCGCCCGAGCCGTCAGTGATGTTGAAACTGTGCAGCACGGTCACCGTACCCGTCGTGGTCATCTCGAAAATGGTGCCGCAACCCGCTTCACAGTTGCTGCCAACGCCTCCGGCGCCACTTGTCCCGTAAAAGTTTCCGTCGGATGCCTGGATCATCGGCGACCCACCATATTTGGGGCCGTTTGGGATTCCCGGCAAGCTGAACAGTGTGGTCAGCGTTCCTCCAAGGGTGAGTCGGAAGGCCGTGCCTTTGCCATTTATACCGCCACTGCCGGTTAACCCATACAAATTGCCGTCGTTAGCTTGAACCAGTCCGCCGGGTCCGGCGCCGTCAACGCAGTTGGCTTGCGAACAAAAGCTGTAGAGCGGCGTCAGTATCCCAGCAGAAGTCACTTTGAAGACTGTCCCGCACGATCCCTCGGAGGGACAAAAAGCCCCCGCGCCGCCAACACTCGTTGTGCCGTAAAAGTTCATGTCAGTCGCTTGAATCAGCGGCGAGTCCGGATATTCGCCGTCAGGCGCTTCGAAGCTAGCCAGCGTCGTCAACGCCCCCTCGGGAGTGATCTCGAAGACCGTAGCACCCGTTGTGCCGTAGAAGTTCCCATCATTGCCCAAGACTAACGCTTGCCCGGGTTCCTCACCGTCCGGACAATTGAGTTGCAAGCAAAAACTGTAGATCGTGGTTACCACGCCCTGTGGCGTGATTTTGAACACGGTCCCACAACCGGACTGGAAGAAGGAGCAATTGGAGGAGGTGCCGCCCGCGGATGTTGTGCCATAGAAGTTGCCATCGGGTCCCAGCACGAGCCCACCTGAAGGGTTGGCGCCTTCAGTCGGATACCCGGCGAAGCTGTGCAAAGTCGTGAGAGTGCCCCCTGGGGTCATCTGGAAGACCGTGCCAAGGTCACTCGTGCCTCCATAATAGGTCGTTCCGTACAGATTTCCGTCGGTGCCCAGGGCGAGTAAGCCGGCTGGCCCGCTACCATCGGCCCCGTTAAAATTCGCCAGCGTAATAAAGGTCTGTGCGAATGAGGCGATCGCCATCGCCGCCCAGACAGCAAAGCTCGCACAGATCGTTTTGGACCATTGTGATCTGATCATGGTCACCCCCTAACGTGACTTAGCCCCGGGATTCTCACGGTAGCTAGGCCAGGCTGGCGCAAAGCCATTAAACGGCATTAAGTCGTCGACGCCAAAGTCGATGGTCGGCGCAAACCTCGTCACTAGTTCGTAAGATCGCCTGAATCACCTTCGAGAAGGTCCGCGGTCCGGCGAGATAGGGTTGAGCATAGTGCCCTTCTTTACGAGTGTTGGCTCAGCCGGCCACCGTCGGCGCCGCGAACTCCTATGGCACGCGGAATTTCACGTTGCTGGTCAACGTTCTGCTGGGCGTGGTCACCTGCACGTAGCCGGTGGTCGCGCCGCTCGGTACGGCGGCCCTGATTGCGGTACCGGTGGAGTTAACCGTGAACGCGGCCGACGTGCCATTGAAGGTGACGCTGGTGGCGCCCGTCAGATTGTTTCCCAGGATGATGACCGGCACTCCGGCCCTGCCCGACGCAGGCTCCGTTTCGACGAATGCGGCCAGGTTCCCTACCAGGCTGAAAACAGTACCATAGTTGCCATAGGCCCCGCCCCCTTCAGTTACCCCATAGAGGCTTCCGTTGGTGGCCTGAATCATCCCCGCGGAAGGATAACCGCCATCCGTTTCGTCGAAGTTGTGGAGAGTGGCCAGTGTACCACTTGGGTTGATTTTGAAGGTCGTGCCATCGCCATTTTTACCTCCGTCCCAAGTTGTTCCGTAGAGGTCCCCGTCGGTAGCTTGCAGCAGCCCTCCCAAAGGATAGGCACCGTCAGTCGCAACAAAGCTGTGCAGTGTGGTTAAAACGCTCCCAGTACTCATTTCGAAGACCGTACCATAACCGTCAGTCCCGCCCTCCGCTGTTGTCCCGTAAAATGTTCCGTCAGCGCCTTCGATCAGTACTGCTTCGGGGTAGGCGCCGTCCGTACCGTCGAAGCTGTGCAGCGTGGTTAGTGTACCGCCTGGAGTGATTTCGAAGACCGTGCCACAGCCCAGTCCGTCGCCGCAATTGAAGTCCCCGCCGTAAACAGTTGTCCCGTAGAAGTTCCCGTTCGCGGCCAGCGCCAGGCCTGCTCCTGGGAGGTAGCCATCGGTGCAGTTCGTTTGAGCGCAAAAGCGGTACAGAGTGCTCAGCGTACCATTTGGACTGATTTCAAAGACCGTGCCACATCCGGAGCCATATGGGCACTGGTTCATGCCGCCGCCATTACCGGTTGTCCCGTAAAAGTTTCCATTGTTGGCTTGCGCCAGCCCCGCATAGGGGGAGAAACCATCGGCGCAGTTCGTTTGCGCGCAAAAGCTGTACAGAGTGGTCAGGGCGCCGGCCGGGGTAATTTTGAAGACGGTGCCACAACCAATACCATTGCTGCTTGTGCAGTTCGCGCCACCATATTGGGTTGTCCCATAGAAATCACCGTCGGTGGCTTGCACCAGTCCGGCATAAGGAAATTGCCCGTCCGTGCCGTCGAAGCTGTACAGCGCGGTCAGCGTGCCTGCAGGAGTAATCTTGAAGACAGTCCCGCACCCGGGGTATTCGAAACCGCTGCAAGACGAAACGTCGTTAGCTCCGCCATAGTAGGTTGTCCCATAAAAGTTCCCATCCATGCCTTGGACCACCGCGCCCACGGGCGACGTGCCGTTACTCCCGTCGAAGCTTAGCAAAGTGTTGAAGCTCTGCGCGGGCGACGTGCTCGCCGTCGCCAGCGCCATCAGAATTCCGCCCAGCAGTGTGGCGGCCCATCCTTGATCGGTTTTGGCTTTAATCACATGCTCTCCTTTTTTTGAATTCGGACTACTTGGCCCGTGGACGGCGCAGACCTTCTCGCTCCTTCATAAGATCGCCTGAATGACCTTCGAAACGTTCTGCGCCGTCCCGCGGTCTGCTAAGCCTGCAGCGCTCTACTCCAGCACGCTGAAGGTGTACATCCTGCCCACCGAAGCGATGCTTTGTGAAACCACGGCGCCGGGCGGCAGGAAGCCATACTCACCCCCGTCGATCATGCCAAGCTTGACGACATACGTGCGATCGGCGATTTTCTTATTATCGAACGGCAGCAGGTCGCGCGTGGGGCCGCCCGATTTGTGAAAGACACCGCCGGTCACCATCCGGAATTCGCGCGACTTCTTGTGCTCGTGAAGGCGAACCAACTCATACTCGGTAATCCCGACGCCTTCGGGAACGTAAATGAGTATCTCCACCGGAGTGCGTAGCCGATTCCCGCTGTGCTGGCCATTGAGATTGGCATTCAAGTCTGGCTTCACAATCCCGTCTGTCAACAACCCCTTGCCAACCCCGCCACTCTTCCAGTGCACAGGCTCAGGGTCGAGCGGCTTCCAGTCGTCTCCCAGTTTGTAATAAACGCCGATCTCACTGACTGGCTTGGCAGCCGGCGCCGCGCTCGCCGCCGGGGGATCAGGCTTGGGGGCAGGGCTTACGAGCGCCCGAAGCACACCGTCGCTAGCTCCAGCAGCCTTAAGCGAGATGAGATCATCAGCGCTGAAGTTTGGCGGATTCGCTTGAGCCTTGATTTTGCTGATGATGACATCCTCTGGCAGACCAGCCTTCACCATTTGAACGATCGAATCCTTCGTAAGCGGTGCGTCCTGGCAGTAAGCGCAAGACGCAAACAAAAACAGAAATAGAAACCCAAATCCAGCGATGACCTTCAGGCCTTTCATAGAAGCCCCTCCTTCTCTTTTCAACGCAAAACTGTTATTGGGCGACCGTCAAGCCTCGCCGCCGACCGGTTTCGGCAGCCCTTTTCCGAGTTCTTTGAGCGGTCTCCCCGATTTGGCGAGTAGGCTAACCGGTGAAGTCCTGGGTGTCAAACAATTTTGGGGTGAGTTTTGAGTGAGCAACGGGTGAGCAGCCAACTCGCTGTCTGCAAAGAAGTTGTGACCGTCTTGACAGCGGGCTTATAATCTTCGGGAGGTAGCAGTCCCGTTTAGATCGCTATGAGTAATAACGGCTCGTTGCAGCATTTCGGCGCATTCGAGGCCGACTTGGCCACAGGAGAATTGCGCCGGAACGGCCGGACGGTGAGGCTGCAGCCTCAGCCCTTCAGGGTACTCGCCCTGCTCTTGGAACG
>JASHPE010000213.1 GCA_030038235.1 Terriglobia bacterium | reverse complement strand
GGCAAGCGAATTTATCCCGGAGCCGCTCGATTCGCTCCTGGCCGGCATAACGCCGGCCGGCGAGGCGATCGCGCCGTTCGAGGCAAGCCTCTTCGGCGCCGATGAGGCGCCGCGCCGGCCGGTTGCGACGATCCAGAAACTCAAGAAACGTCTCGAGAGCCGTTCCGGCTTGCGCGGAGCGCAACTGGCCGAGCTGGTGCTGCGGGCCGGGATCACACTTCCAGCGCGACGACGCCCGGTTCGCGGCAGCCAGGCGGTGGAAGCGGCGCTCTGGACGGAACTGGCACGCGAGAACGCCATTCTGCGCCGCGAAGCCGAGCGCCTGATGGAGCGCCAGCACAGTCTCAGCCGCCGGATCCAGCGCGCCAAGACGCGGGTGCAAGACCTGCGCTTGAAGATACTGCAATGGCGCCTGGGACTGACGTCCAAGGATTTGCTCGACGTGCCGCTGCTGGCAACCGTGCTTCAGGAAGCTGCGCCGCAGCGCGTGAAATCGAGCGCCGGCAAAGATAAAGGTTAAGGAGGGCGGGCCATGGCTTCTCTGACTGAGGATGTGAAGCACGAATCGGAACGCGGTGAGCTGTTGAAGGTGCTGGTGGACTGGGGTCTGGAATGGATGCCGTTCTACGAGCTGCGCAGCCAGTTTTATAGCCGCACCGACCGGCGGTTGAAAGACACCGAGATGAACTTCCACATGAACTATCTGGAACAGCGAGGTTACGCGGAAAGGAAGCTGCTGCGCGCCGGAGTTGCGGATCTGGAACTGCTCGTATTCCGCGCCACCAGCAAAGCCGTGGACCTCCTGGCGCACGCCATCCCGCCCGACCCCGGAGTTGCCACCTAGGATTGGGCGGTGGTTTTTCGATATGTCGGCGCCAGGACCGGTGGAGCGGGCAGGGCGAGAGCCTGAGGCTCGATGGAAATTTCGCATCTCGCCCGAGGATGAGAAGCGGCAGCGGACGGAGAACTAGAGAGCGGCAATGAGCGACGACAGACCCAAACCGAAACGACGAAATCTGGCCAGGCGGCGTGGCGCATATGAGACGACATTGGCGACCATGCGCCGGGGATACCGCGACCCTGAGACGGACAAGCTTGGGGAACTGATCGGCAAGGTGGTAGATGCCCAGTCAGAGGCGAAGGGCGGCCAACCTAGAGAGCTCGACCCCAATTTCGATCATGAGATCCGCCTCTCGCTTCAGGACGAAGCCAAGGCCATGCTGGAGGAAACAAAGACAAACCCGGGTTCCGACGCCGCTAAGATCGTTTACATCTGGGTGCTCAACGCGCTGGCGACGATGAAAGAAGAGCTGTCGCCGGAAGGCATCAAGATGCTCAACGAGGAGCGTGCCCGCCACATGCTGCTCAAACAGATCGTGGTTCAGCAGGACCAGATCCAAGATAAGGATAAGCATCTGTACGCCGCCAACCAAAAGCTGAACCGGAGCGCCCGTCACCTGATCCAGGCGCACGACCTGGCGATCATTACACAACGTCAACTGGAAGAGGGTAAACCGGTCGACATGCGCGGCGTCTGCCGTCGCATCGCGGAGATCGTAGGTCTGGCTCCGCCGCCACAATTCAGCCAGGGCGGACAATTGAACTGGGGTGTGGCGGGTGGCACGTCGCGCGCGGCCACTGAGGAATCTGATTGCGCCAATGGGCAGGGTGACGAGCGTGACGCGAAATAGTCCGAAAGCGAAGAAATCAGTTGCGGGAAATCGGCTTCGGGGAGCTACGGCGGAAGTCCGGCCGGCGGCCGACGGCCTGCTCGACAGTTTTCTGCGCCCCTATCAAAAGCGTTGGGCATGGGATCCCGCCCGCTTCGCTATTGCCGTCAAGAGCGCCCAAATCGGCTACTCCACAGCCACGGCGGGATGGGCGGTCAGGCGCTGTCTCGAGATCCCGCAGCGCAACATTATTTTTCTCTCGCGCTCCGAGCGTCAGGCCCTCGAGCTGAGCCAGAAGGCGAAGTCCTGGCTCGACTACTTCTCCATTTCCGCGGACTTTCTGGCGAACCTGCCTTTCGAGGGCACTTCCGCGCTCCAGCATGAAATCCGGTTCGGCAACGGCTCGCGCATCATCGTACTTGCCGCCAACCCCGACACCGCGCGCGGCTACACCGGCGACGTGGTGCTCGACGAGTTCGCGTTCCACAAGGATTCGCAGGCCATCTTCACCGCCGTTTACCGCCAGGTTTCGTTGGGCTATGCCATGCGCATTCTCTCCACGCCCAACGGGCAGCAGGGGAAGTTCTACGAATTGGCAAAGCAGTTGGGATTGGACTCGGGCGTGAGGCCGGTGAATCAGCCGGTCAGGCAGGAGAAGTCAGAAGTCAGAAGTCAGAAGTCAGAAGAAACGCCAATCGCCAATCGGCAATCGGCAATCGGCAATCCCTGGTCCGGCCACTGGTGCGACATCTTCATGGCGGTTGAGGACGGACTGCCGCTCAATCCCGAAGAGGTCCGCGCCGGCTGCGATGACGACACGTGGCTGCAGGAGTATTGCTGCCAGTTTGTGAGCCAGGCGAGTGAATGGATCAGTCCGGAATTGCTCCAGTCCTGCGTGAGTTCAGATGCAACTACGCAAATTGACTCATTGACTCATCGGGGCATTGATTCAATGACTCAATCCGCCAATGAGTCAATCTATTACGCCGGATGGGACATCGCCCGCAACCGCGATCTGTCGGTGATCTGGATCAACGAACTGGTCGGCGACGTCACCTGGACGCGCGGTGTGATCGAGATGAAGAACACCCCCACGCCGGACCAGATCCGCGAAGCGCGCGCCCTCATGCCACAGCTCAATCGCCTGGTGATCGATAAGGGTGGCATGGGACTGGTGATTTTCGAGGCGCTCGAGCGCGAGTTCCCCGGACAGGTGGAAGGCGTGCAGTTCACGCAACCGAAGAAAGAAGCGATGGCGGTGATGGCCAAACGCCGCCTGGAAGAGCAGAAGGTGCGCCTCCCTGACTCGAATGCCGTCCGGCAGTCGTTCCGGAGCGTGAAGAAGAGCGTCAATGCGCTCGGCCTCACGCGCTTCGACGCCGAGCACGACGCGCGCTTCGGTCATGCCGATCACTGGTGGGCGTTTTGTCTGGCCGAAGCCGCCGCCGCACAGCCGGCAGCGTATCACCTGGCGGAGGTCGGACGCTTGTTCGGCTCGCCCGTGATTTCGGGAGTGAAGGATTGGGTGTTTTGAGAGCAGGGGTCAGAGGCTAGGGGTTAGGGGTAGGCGCCGGTGTTAGGAACTACGAGAAAGCGAGTTTGGGTGTGCGGCTTTGCCGCCTGCCTTGCGGAAAGCCCACGGCTTTCCGGCCCGGCGGCAAAACCTGCTTCTCAAATTCTCCATCGGGGAACGCGCGGAAAGGCTGAGCCTTTCCGCAAGGCAAGCGGCAGAGCCGCTGGCTTTTGATCGGCAATCGGCAATGGCAAACCGGCAATCGCCAATCGGGCAATTGGCAATCGCCAATCGGCAATCGGCAATCGGCAATCGTGGAACGGGGGACGGCGATTTCAAGGGAGGGCAAGAAACAATGGTAATCGATAGCTCAATTGGATTCTGGGGAGCCCTGCTGGCGCCCATCATCGTATTGGCGTTGGTGGCGATGGCAATCGGATTTCTGCTGCTGGTCAGCCGTTTGAACTGGGCGGCGCGCGAGTTCGTGGCCACGTGCCGCGAACGGCAGCGCGCTCACCGCCGGCTGCTGGAAATGTTGCAGGAGCACATGGAGAACCGGGAGACGGGCCTCGACCCGATCTGGACGGTATCGGCGGCTTTAGGCAGGTGTTAGCCAGGTGTTAGGTGTCAGGTGCCAGGTGTCAGGTGGAAGTCGACAGTTAAGACAGTCGACAGTAAAGGGCATTCGTTTGACTTTCTTTCGGCTGTTGACTTGTCAACCGTCGACTGTGAACTTCCACCTGGCGCCTGATTTAACACCTGGCGCCTAACGTTGCACCTGCTGACAACCCGTGCCCGTCCGCCGCTCGCAACCGCAAGCGACCCAATAGTGGGCTTCGGCTCGGAGCGCGGACGGACACGGCGCCGGTAGGAGTAGGCAGTCGGCAGGAGCAGTAGGCAGTCGGCAGTAAGCAGGAGGCGGTGGGCAGGAGGCAGAGGCGGTGAACTGGAGGCAGGCAGGCTGGTTACTGCCGACTGCCAACTGCCAACCGAATTTGCATGGGCGGTTTTACTCAGATTTTTAAAGGTCTCGTGAGCGGCGATCCGCTCAAGTCGATCAGCGATCTGATCGATCAGTTTCACCTTGCGCCCGAGCAGAAGGCGCAGATTCAGCAGGCGGCGCAGGAGCTGGAGAATCAGCGGGACCAGATTGAGGCCGCGCGCGACGAGGCTCTGGCCGAGATTCAGGGTGAGAACATCCGCGCCGAATCGCAGAGCGAGGACGCCTACGTGCGGCGGGCGCGGCCCACGTTCCTGTACGTCATGATTCTGGGCATCGCTTGCTCGATGATTGTCTTTCCGGTTTTGAATCTGCTGGCCCATCGGGGACTGGTGGTGATGGAGATCCCGCAGGCCTACCTGGAGCTGTTCGGAGTGGCGTTCCTCGGCTACACCGGTGCGCGCACCTGGGAAAAGACGCGCGGCACTACGGACGATATCCAGAACACGCTGCAGATTCATGCGGACCGGCTGAATAAGCTGGCGGAGAGTAACGCAGCGGGGAAGAAGAGTGGCTAGTGACTACTGGTCAGTGGCTGGAGGCTGGTGAGAGATGAAAGACAAGAGACGAGAGGCGACTACCGAAATTCTGCCCCTTCGGGGCTAAGGATAGAAGATGTCGGCTCTAACAAACGACGTTCGTCATGAAGTCCAAAGAGGCGTGATCCTGATGATCCTCGTGCATCGGAATCTGGACTGGGTGCCTTTCCCGGAGTTGCGGGCGCAGATGGCGCGCGGCCAGGGGTATCCACTGACCGACAGCGAGTTGTGGTTTCACCTGCGATACCTGGCCGGGCGCGATTACATCGAGACGCGCAACCCGCGTCCGGGGCGAGCCGACATCTCGCTCTACCTGGTGCGCGCGCTGCCGAAGGCGGTAGACCTGCTCGACGGCAGGGTCGAGAGGGACGTCGGAATTGCGTTTTAGGGAAACGGGCGCGTCGGGAGTAGGCAGGAGGCAGGAGGCAGGAGGCAGGAGACAGGAGAGAGCCCCGTCGGCAGGAAGTACGCGGTAGAGACTGACTGCCAACTGCTGACTGCCGACTGTTAACTGTCGACTGTTGACTGTCAACTTCGAAAGTGAGGACCGCATGTTGACACACGTAACTGAAATTGGGGCCGGTTTCGTGGCCGGAGTCATTGTGGCGCGGTTGTATTGGTCAGGCTTGATCTCCGAGGGAAAGAGTCTGGCGGCGAAAGTGGCAAAGAAGATTTAAGCAGGAGCGGGGATTGATCCATTGAATCATCGGATCATTGAGCCAATCAAAGAAAATGCGCAGGCCAACAAACAGCAACGGAAACGCAAGACGCGCGGCGTCGCTCGACGGTGCCTTGGCGACGCGCGATCGCGAAATCGGTTTGCCCCCCCAGCCGGGTCCGGCGCTCTGGCTCTCTCCAGAGGCGAGTGCGCCGGTCCCGCCCCCTACGCCGCCGCCGGGCCGGCATCTGCCCACGTCATCCACGCTGGGCATTCCCGGCACGCCCATCGTCAGCGGCTTCCTGGAGGACTTGGGCGAGTACAACGGCGAGCTGGCGGGACGCAACGCGCTGCCGATTTACGAAAAGATGCGGCGCGGCGACGCCCAGGTGAGGGCGACGCTGGCGGCGTGCAAGCTGCCGGTGTTGAGTGCGAAGTGGGAAGTGATTCCGGGAACACCACGGGAATCGGGTGTCGGGAGTCGGGTGTCGGGACCCGAATCGACGCCCGACACCCCACACCCGACACCCGTCTCGTCTACGGGCGCAGGCAAAAACACACAGGCCAAAGCGAACGAGATTTCCGAATTTGTCCGCGCCAACCTCTTCGGCGGTCTCGAATTCCGCACCTCGACGGGCGGATGGGCCACGCAGAACTGGGACGACGTGGTACGCAACGCGCTGCTGATGCTCGATTTTGGCTGCGCCGTTCACGAGGACGTCTGGACCGTGGATGGCAGCCGCATCAGGCTGCGCAAGCTCGCGGCGCGGCTGCCCATCACCTTTTATCGCTGGCACACCGAAGCCGACGGCGAGACTCTGCTGGCGCTCGAACAGTACGGCTACCGCCGCGGGCAGTATCTGAACGTGGTGGTGCCGGCGGACAAGTGCTGCGTATTCACCTACCAGCAGGAAGGCGCAAACTTTTGGGGGATCGCGTTACAACGCCCTATGTACCCTCACTGGTACGTGAAAAGCAATTTGTACCGCATTGACGCCATCGCCTGCGAGCGAAATTCGCTGGGCGTGCCCGTGTTCAAGCTGGCGCCCGGCTTTTCGGCGGAAGACCGCCTGGCGGCCTACAATTTCGTGACTCAGCTCGCGGCGCACGAGGCTACGGGAATGGTCGAGCCTCCCGGCGATGCCAACACGGGATTCAGGATCGTAGGCTACGAGGGGCGGGTGCGCGACCTCGCGCCCTCGATCGAGCACCACAACGTGATGATCTCGCGCGCGGCGCTGGCGCTGTTCATGGACCTCGGGCAGTCGGAGCACGGATCGCGCGCGCTCGGCAAGGAGCATAGCGACTTTTTCATGCTGGCGCTGCAGAATCTCGCGGACCAGATCGCGCTCGACATTACCAACAGCACGGTGCGGCGGCTGGTGTCTTACAACTTCGGCGACGACGCGCCGGTGCCCCGCCTGGTGGCCGCCAACGTCCAGGCGCGGGGACTCGAGGACATCGTGGAAGCGCTCACCCAGTTCGCGCAAGCGGGCCTGGTGGTGAGCGAGGAGAATTTGCGGAGTTTCATTCGGGAGGAATTAGCGCTCCCGCCGGAGGCACTGGCAAGTGACAAGGGGCAAGTGGCAACTGAGCCGTCAGCCGTCAGCTCTCAGCCGTCAGCCGATAGCTGAGGGCTGACAGCCGATGGCTGATAGCTAGCTGAAAGCTGAGAATTGAAAATGACGAATCATCCACAAATCGACAATCGCCATTTCGCCTGGGAGCTTTTTTCCGCCGGAACGTCCGTGAAGCGCAACGGCAAGGATCTGCATGAGGTGCCGGTGGCGGTATGCGGCGCCTGGGTGAAAGGCGGGCACACGTTCACCATCGGCCCCGAAGACCTGCGGACGATGCTGGCCAATTTCGAAAAGCGCAAGAACGACATGGTGGTGATCGACTACGAGCACGCCAGCGAAGACCCCGCCGTGGCGCGCGGCGGGCCGGTGCCCGCGGCCGGATGGATTCACGACCTGCAGATATCAGAGATCAGGGGTCAGGGGCCAGGGGTTAGGGGACAGGGGTCAGGGGATAGCCCCTGGTCCCTGTCCCCACACCTGACGGCGCTCGTGGAGTGGACGCCGGAGGCGAAAGATCTGATTCATAGCGGGCAATACCGCTTCTTCTCGCCGTCCATCGACTGGGGCGCGCGCGATAAGGTGAGCGGCCAGCCGCAGGGCGCGACGCTCACCTCGGGCGCTTTGACGAATCATCCGTTTCTCGAGGAGCTGCCGCCTCTGATGCTCACCGATCTCGATGCGATCGTAGGGGCGCCCCTGGTGGGCGCCCGAAACGGCGGGCAGGCGCAGGGAACGAATGGGCAGGCACAAGCGGGGCCCCTACGTGGGTCCGGCAAAGGAGAGACCGAGATGGAAACCAAACGACTGAACATCCGCACTCTGACCGAAGGGCCGCAGGCGGGGCATCACGGCATTTTCTACGGCGACGAGCTGGTAGGCTACATGACCGACGAAGACTTCTGCCACTACGCCCGGAAGCATCTGGCCGGGGCGGGCGAAAACGGCCAGGCGGTAGCACAGCCACTCCTGGCTGTGCCGCAGGGTGCTGAGGGCAGCAGCGACGCGGCAGCGCTTTCCGCGCTCTTCGCCGAACGCGTGGGCGCGGGCGGGGCGGCGCTCGAAGACATCCGCGGCCTGGTGGAGTGCGGGCGGCAGGCGCAGGCGCGCGCCGAGGAGGCGTCAGCGAGGGCGCTGATCCTGAGCGAAGTGGTGCGCGACGGCCGGTTGTACATTGAACGGGCGCTGGAGCTGGCGCGCGATCGGAAGATCTCGCTCGCGGACTACGTGGCCGTGCAGGCGGCGGAACGCGCCCTCGATGGCGCCGTGGCGGCGGGCAAGATTCTGCCGCGGGACCGCCACTTCTTTTTCCGCGACGCGCTGGAGCGTCCGCGTGAGTTCAACGATTATGTGCAGCGCGCGGCGGTGGTGGTGCGGCTGGGATCGGACGGCATCGGGTCGGGCGAATCGGTCCCCGTCGACCGGGAAGTCGACCTGGGCGCGCGCCGGCTGATGAGCGAGCAGAAGATTTCCTACGGCAGGGCGCTGAAGGCCCTGTTCCGCGAGAATCCCGCGCTCGAAGCGCGTTATCGCGCGGCGCATCGGCCGGAATTGAAGCCGGAAGCGGAAGCGGAATCGACGATGCAGTAGAAGAAAGAGTGACAAGTGACGAGTGACAAGAACGCTGTTCGTTGCTCTTACTCGTCACTCGCCACTTGTCACTCGTCACTCTTTAATGACGACTGGTTTCCAATGAGGAGGAGAAAATGGCAGGACCAAGCAATGGATTAACTCTCGGCTTCCGGGCGGACGCGGACGTGCGGATATATAAATTCACCGCGCTGGTGCAATCGACGGCCAACCCGTCGACGCAGTCGCAGCAGTTCGCGGCGCTGCCGGCGGCCTCGAACGCGCCGGGCGTGCTCGGCGTCACGATCGAGCATTTCGTGGAGCCGAACTATTTCGTGCCGCAAGGCACGAATCCGACGACGGTGACGGGCACGCCGCCCACGCTCTACAACCTGCAGAATCGCGGTCTGACGTTGCAGGTGAACGGGGTAGCACGCTGCATCGCGGCCGGTCCCATCAATCAGGGCCAGCTCGTGAATATCGCGGACAATTACGGCCGCGTGAAAGCGGTCAACGAAGCGGCCGGCACCACCGTGTATCCGGTGGGTATGGCGCTGCACAACGTCACGAACGTGAACGACGTGGTGCAGGTGGAATTGAACTTCGCTCAAACCAAAGTCTAGCGACTTTGGCTTGAGCAGTCGTCAGTTGTCAGTCGTCGATTGTGAGTTGACGGCTGGCTTCCCGGATGCGACCAGTTCGAACCTTCTCTGACTGGCGGAAGGCACTGGTGGAAGGCGGTTCGCCCGCGGGCAGGATGGCGGTCGCCGGATGGCTTCAATTCCCGCGCAGCGCCGCGGGGCCGGCCCAGAGAAGTCGACAGTCTACAGTTCACAGTTGACGGTCCACCGTCACTGTTGACTGTTAACTGTTGACTGTCAACTGGAGGATTTGTGGCAGATATTTCCCTTCAATATCTCGACCAGCCGCTCAACAACGTGAGCGTCGGTTATCAGAACGACGACTACTTCGGCGAGCGCCTGTTTCCGGTGACGCCGGTGAGAAAGCAGTCCGGACGCTATTGGGTGTTCGGCAAGGAGAAGTTCCGGCAATACGAGACCATCCGGCACGCGCGCGCCGAAGCGCGCGAGATCGCGCCCTGGTCGCTGTCGAATTCGCCGTACTTCTGCGACGATCACTCGCTGAAGGACGCGATCTCCGACGAGGAGCAGGCCAATTCCGAGGGCACCGATCTCGAAGTGAACACGGTGGAGAACCTGACGGACGCCATCCTGCTCGACTTCGAGATCCGGGTGATGAACCTGGTGATGGGTCCGACGTCCACGGTCCCGAACGTGACTTTGTCGGGCACCTCGCAATGGTCGGACTACGTCAACTCCGATCCGATCGCGGCGGTGGAAGCGCAGAAGACGGTCATCAAGCAGGCCATCGCGCAGACGCCGAATACGCTGGCGGTGAGCTACCCGGTCTATTCCACGCTGCGGCAGCATCCGCGCATCATCGACCGGTTCAAGTACACGCAGGTGGGCGTGCTGCAGGCGGATCACCTGAAGAGCGCCTTCGACGTGGACAACTTCTGGGTTCTGGGCGCGGAATACGACACCGCGACCGAGGGCCAGGCGCCCAGCCTCAATTTTGTGTGGGGCTTGAACGCGCTGCTGGCTTACGTTCCCGACGAGCCGCGCCTGCGCGAGCCGGCGCTAGGCTACGCGTTTCGCTGGCTCTTCGGCGCGCCCGAGCTCGGCGGCACGCTGACCAAGCGCTATCGCGTGGAGAATCGCATGGCGGACGTGATCGAAGTCCACCGCTATGACGACATCCAGATCGTGGCGCCGCAGGCGGGGTACGTGTTCCTGAACGCGACGCAGTAAGGGATCAGGGGTCAGGACGACCTCGCGAAGCCCCTGATTCATAGGAGCGAGAATGGCGAAATACAAAGTCTTGAAACCGATCGAGCATAACCAGGTCCTTCACGTTCCTCAAGGCACGACGAAGGCCGTCAAGGTAAAGAGCGCCGGTTACGGGGGCGAAATTCCCGTGGACGCCTCCGGCACGATCGAGCTCGATGCCACAGCGGCCAGGGCTTGCACCGCGGGACAAATCGCACCACCGGCTCCTTCGTCCGCGGAGGCTTCGTCGGCGAAGCAAATCAAACGCTAGCGCGAATCCGCCGGCGTCATAGGAGGTGAGAAATGCCAGGCATAACAGTATCGCCAACTTATTGCTATCTGACGCAGACCATGCAAGGCGTGCCCTTGCGGCAGGCCAAGCTGACGATCGCGGGCCTCGCCGCCGGCGCCAATGTGGTGCCGCACGGTCTGCCTGCGGCGCCCCTCAGCGTGCTTTACGATCCGGGAGCAAACGGGTTGTGGGGAGAGACTCAACCGGCCGACAACACGAATCTCTACATTACGGTCGGCACCGGCGGAGCCACGTCGGGCGCGGCGTACGTGCAGTACTAAGGCGCCAGGGGCGCGCCGTGACAGGAGCGTCCGGGGAAGTATAACGAGCGATTTATGTCTTACACAACTGTCGACGAAGTCGCGGGCATGTTCCCGACGTTCAAGCGTGGAACGCCGCAGCAGAATCCGCCGGACACTCTCATCCAGACGTACATCGATGACGTGGCCGGCGACATCGATGCCGTGCTCGAGCGCCGATTTAACGAGGCCGTGCAAGCCGCGCCGTTCAACGGATCCTTTACGGCCTGGGTAGCGGGGCTTTCAGCCGATGCCCAGAACGTGCTCGAGCGCGTGAATCGCTATGGCGCAGCGGCGCAACTCGGTGAGACTCTGGCTACTTTTGGAGTCGCGGCAGCTCGCGAACTCGCGGAGGATTGCTACGCGCATTACAGCGACCTCCTCGGGGAACTGAACGCGCGCGACAAGAGCGGCCGGCCCACACCGAGCGGTCTTTACGATCACTTATTTGACTCGCTGGCGCGCACGGAAACACCGCGGCCCGGCTTCGAGGGCGTAGCCGGCGGCGATCAGCCGCGCGGCCAGACCCCGGCCGAGATGGGATCGAGCCAGGTTTTTGGGAAATTCGACAGGCGTGGAACATAAGGGTGCGCGAAGCGGTGACGCAATGCTCGGACTGAGATTCCAAGACGACGTAGCGACATTCGACGCCGGCCTGAGCGCACTCATCGTCGCACTCGGCACTACGGCTGGGAATGGCCCGGAAAGTCGCGAGTCACGTCGGCGTCGACACAAACTCGTGAGACGACGGCGGGATCATTACGCAAGGCGGCGCGCCGCTTTGACTAGGACACAGCCTCGCCGCGACTCAGTCCGGCCCGGGCGGAAACGCGCGGCCGGCGGTCACGGAGCCGAATCGACTCTCAATCGCGTGCGATCGTGGATCGCCAGCCTTGCCACCGCGCTCGGATTCGAAACCACGGACGGGGACAGTCCGTTGCCTCGGGACTAGCACTATGGGCTACACACCCGCATGGAACGCGCTCTTTGCCAAGCCGCTGCTGAACCAATGCATCGCGCTGATCCAACGCGATCAGGCTTCGGCGATCGCGATTGTAAATCCGTTGCTTGGGACCATCGGCGAATTCCACAAAGGACCGGGCTTACGCACAGCGCTGCCGTGGCTGACGGTGAGCCTGGACGGCCTGGAGTTCAGCGAAGACGTGCTGGGCACGCGCCAATCGCGCGCGCGCATCGCGCTTCTACTGGACGTCGGGCAGTTCGATCAGGAGATGGCGCAGGACAACGCGCAGGACTACGCCCACGTCCTCGACATGGTGATCACCACGGCATCGGAGAGCGACTGGGAGACGCCGCTGCCGATCACCCAGGAGACGGTGCCCTCGGGCATCACGTCGCCGAACGCGCCCGGAAGCGTGAAAGAGGTCTTGGTGGGCTCCCACCGCTATAGCGCGGTGACGCTCGATGAAATCCAGACGCCCGTGCTGCGCGCCACGGTGAATCTCGAATTTGTGCTGGAGGAAACATAAGGAGGCGCCATGGCCAGTTTCACGGTAACGGTTCCGGACATTCATCAAGGCACCGGCATGCTCTGGTACAACGTTGCGGTACCCGTCTCCGGGGCCCGGTTGCTGGTGGACGCGAATGGCAATCCGCTGGCAGGGTCGCCGCTCGCGATGGGCTCCTCGGATGGTGCGTCCACCTTCCACATGGAAGCCAAGATTGAGGAGGTTGCCATCGATCAGCAGACCGCACCCGTGGACGCGATAATGACGGCCGAGTCCGCCTACCTGGAGGTAACCCTGAAAGAGTCCGCGCTGGCGAAGATCGCCGCCGGCCTCGCGCAGGCCAATTACAGTTCCGGCGCCGACACCGGACTGCCCGCGGGCGCTCAGAATTATGAAGAGATCACTGTGGGCGGCCTGGTGACGATTCCGCAGGCTGCAGTGGCGTTGATTTCGCCGCGCCGTGGTTTCAGCTCTCCGGGGAAATTCATGGTGGCGTGCCTTTACAACGCTTATGCGAAGGATCCTTTCCAGATTGGGTTTACGCGGTCCAAAGAGGCGACTTACAAGGTCCGATTCGAAGGCCTGGCAGTGCTCAGTCGCGCGCCGGGCGATCAGGTGGCGCAGTTCTATCGTCAGATATGAACGATGAACTCTATTCCTCCTCGTTACGCGCTTCGCCATCAAAGCGCCCCTGAGGTTCTGTGATGAATAAGAATTCAGCTGCGGAACTCGACAACGCCCAGAAGGCCGAGAATGGCGTTGCGTCGTCGGACGATTTTCTGTTTGCGGCGCGCCTGCGCGGGCAGCCTGAGTCCGTGGTGCTTCCCAAGTCAGGCCTAAAAGTTTTGTTGCGCCGGCCGAGTCCGATGTGGTTTCTGTTCCGGGGGCTGCTGCCGGCCAGCCTCGCGGTGCGGCTGGAAGGCCGTCAGGCTCGGATCGAGACTGTTGAAGACCTGCGCACGCTGGCGGAATGGATGGTGCCGCTGCTCGGTGAAGTATTCGTTGAACCGCGCCTCGCGCTCGAGCCGGGCCCGGGCGAGATTTCGCCCGATCTGCTCGACCTCGAGGACGCGAGCTTTGTGGTTCGATGGGCGGTGGGCGAGGTCGCTTCGGAATCCGGCGACCTCGCCAGCTTTCGTGGAGACGGAGCATCTGCTCCGGGCGGCGCAGGTCGCGGAAACATGGCACTGCCGGCCAAGTGAGCTCCTCGATGTCACACCGCCAGTGGTGGCAGCGCAGCTTGACTTCGCGGCTGCCGTGGCGCTGTGGCGCTGGCGGGAAGAACAGATGCGCAGGAAGTAGTTATTCAGTTCGGAGTTTCTCAGTTCGGAGTTGCTGAGTCCGTGGTTTCTGACAGACACACTACAGATTGGACACTCCGAACGCGAACCTCTGAACTTCGAACTTCGAACTCCGAACTGTGAAGCTGAACTTATGGCACAGGGTTCGCTAGGCTTGCTATTCCGCGTCAACGCCGATCCCTCGCAGGCGCAGGCGGCGCTGGAGAGTTTCCGCAGCAAGACGACCGAACAGATGGAAGCCGTCCGGTCGGAGTTCCGGCAGGTGCAGATGGGCCAGGCGGCCTGGAGCAGCGATTTTCTGACCCAGACTTCGGCGGTAGACACCGCTCTCATAACGCTCGGCGAAGCCGCAGGTCTGACATTTGACCGGTTGGCCGAAGGCTTGGGACGAAACATCAGCACGGCGCTGGTGTATTCGCAGTCGATGAGCCAGGCGTTGGATCGCACTTTGAAATCCACCGCGGCGTCGGTTGCGGCCGAAGCCATCGTGCAGGCGCTGCGTGCGAGCGCAATGGGATTCTACCTGCTCGCGGTCGGTGACGCTGCCGGCGCGGCCAGCGCTTTCGAATCTGCGGCGATCTGGGGAAGCATCGGCGGCGTGGCGGCCGGGATTGGTGCGAGCGTGTCCGCAGGCGGAGCCTCAGGCGGTGGCCGGTACGGCGGAGGTGCTTATGGGGCCCGCTACGGCGGAGGCGGAGGCAGCGCCGCGCCGCAGGGCGGTATGGCCCCCGGGGCACGGCCGATGCCGAGCGGGAATCTGACCGTGCAGATCATGGGCGATCAGGAAGCGGGTCAGTGGATGGCGGACACCCTGAACACTGCGGTCAGTAACGGGACCACGCTGAAAGCCACGCAGGTGCAGAAGGCGCCGTATGCGGGAGGATAGCTCTTAGCCGTCATCAGCCGTCATCAAAAGAAAGCTGATGGCTGAGAGCTGATGGCTGAAAGCTGAAGCTGATGGCTTTCCCTCAGATTGTTTACAATCCCGGCACCGGCAACGTGACGCTGCAATTCCAGCGGCCGGCCACGAAGATTCCCGCGTACAACCTGGCTGCCGTCCGGCACGACAATATCGCCAGTTCCGGGGTGCGTGAGTCGGTGCTGGAGCGCATCGACCAGTTTCTGACGCTGGAAATGGAGTGGGTCGGCATCGGGGCCGATGTCGAGGATTGGGACGCTTTTATGCAGTTCGCTCTGGCAGGCAACCAGTTCAGTTACTACCCTGACGCCTCCCAGCCCAGCTTCACGAACTACTGGCTGGAGGACACGGACTGGATTGCAGCCTATAAGTCACCTGGACAGTACACATTCAAGCTGAAGTTTCGATTGGTAGTGGCGTGAGAAATCGGGTGATCGGATGATCGGGTCATCAGGCGATCAAGGGGTCAGGGATAAGGGGTCAGGGGGCCGTTGGCGGTCGCTCGTTCACGGTTGCCGGTCACCGAAAACGGCTAACCGGCAAAAAGCGGGCGCGAAGCGATTCTTCGGAGGGGTAGCGGCGGAGAAGCCGAAGAAGGCGGCCGGATTTGCGGGATATCGATACGCCGCCCCGGAAAACGTGCGTAGATCGTCGATCGTAGCTCGTAGCTCCGGCCGGCCGGCTGCTGCCACGATCAACGATCCACGAACTACGAACTCCAAGACCGCAGAGGCGAGGCCATGATTCAGGGGAATAACACCTGGACGCAGGCCCTCGCCCAGCCACAGAAGCAGCCGCTTTATGTGCTGCAGATTCCCAATTTCGGAATCTACCTGGCGAGCTTTTCGCCAACGACTACCGGCGTGGGCCTGGCGGGATATGGGGTGGGATTGTACGGAATCGAGCCGTACGGCGATTAGCGGTCAGCTATCAGCAATCAGCAAGCGGCTGAAAGCTGATGCCTGAAAACTGAGAGCTGACGGCTGAAAGCTGAAAGCTGATGGCTAACGTCCAACAATACTGGCCCTCGAACTTCCTCGCTGACATGCAAGCTACGCTGCAGTGGCTGCTGTCGCGCCAGAGTGGAAACGCGTCCGGGTGGCTGGCGAATGTCAATCCAATCGAGTTCCCCATCAGCTCCGAGCCCGGTGCGCCGCTGGTTCCGGCCGTGCCACCTCTGGTTGAGTGCGGGATTTTGCTCGAAATGCCGGGCGAGATCAATTTCGGCGATTACAATCAGACCATTTTTGAGAACATCACCACGCTGGCGCCGGCCGGCCAATTGCTCGATACAACTACCGGCCCGGACGGCTTTCCGGTCGATTTCTCTCCGATGTCGCTGCCGACCGGGTCGCTCTTCTGTCCGCCGTTCAATTTGAGTTCAGGGCAGATTTCAGCGGCTTACGATTCGGTGGTCGACGCCTATCCGAACGGCTGGACGCGCACCTGCGACGGGCATGTGTTCTATGCCCTGCCTGGCATGACGGTCTACGGCTACATTTTTAACCTCTACTCCTCATCGGGCATGCTCGACATTCAGGACTATCGCGTTGATCTCTTCGTGCTCGATGAATATGGGACCTACTACTATCAGTCCTCGGCGCCGGGCTCGGTGGCGCCTTCGTCCGGCGGCTGCGCCGGCGTGGCGCCCACGCCTTCGCCCTTCATGTCGACCTTAATCGACCAGGGCGGCGGCACCGGCTACTGGGGTGCCCAAATCACGAATCCGGGTCTCGTGCTCGCGGTACTCTATCCCGTCACTGTGGCGCAGCCGACCACGGGATGGTATGGCAACGCCCTTCCGGCCGGATTCCTGTGCCACTCGAACACCGGCATCGGAAACGCCCTGACCGATTACACTGCCTCGATCTATTCCCTGACCGACATCGAGTACTTGCAGGAAGAGAACATTCCGATCATCGTTCAGGACCCGTACCACGCCCGGGTGGGCTCGCGCGTGTTGCCCGCGCCGGGCACCGTGACCATGCACATCATCTATCAGGATCCGGTGAACGGCCCCACGCTGGTCTATACGACGCTCGCCAACACGTCGGCCTTCAACTCGCTGCCGCTGAGCTTCGTGGTGCCCTCCAGCGATCCGCTGTTTGTCCCCAATCCGATGAATTCCAGCATAGGCGCGTTGCAAAATCGGAGTTACATCTACGATTGCGCTCTGGCGATCCTGGTCTATGCGGGGAGCGGCAATTTCACGGCGGCGGCGCGCGTGGTTGACCAATTGATGGGGCTGCTGCTCGATCCGGCTTATCTGCCAAGCGTGATTTTAGAGAACGCGGAAGAGGGAGGCACCGCGAAATGGAGCGCGTCGAACGGGAGCCTGGCCAACGTCGCCGCCAATTCAATGCCATCCGAGGAACCGCCTTATGGCACCGGCAGCGTCATCGAGTTTACGGCTACCGGCGCCAATGCCGCCTTCACGTTCATCGGGGCCGGGCTGCCCGATTCCACCGATACTCAGCTTCAATTTGAACATTACGAATCGACTTCGGACGCTTTCACCGTCACCATTGGCGTAACCACCGCGCACGGCGACGTGACCAGCGTCCAAGTGACCAGCCAGGGTTCAGGGACTGGGGGTCAGGGATCAGGGGCGACCTACAATGCCGGGACAAAGACGATTACGGTTCCCATCGGTCCCGGAGGGGGATTCTGGCGCACCAGCGCAGTGCCGATCGGCAGCCTGGTCAACTCGCTCTCGAACGACACGCTGACAGCCATCACGTCCTTCCAGGTCGTGCTTTCGACTTCAGGCGATGTGATGTATCTCGACAATTTGAGCTGCGGGACGCTGGCGCCAACCGGATCGCTCTGTTTCAGCTACGACGTTTTCTACGGCGTGGTGGACCAAGCCTATATTCGCGCGGGCGCCATGGGCTGGGTCTGCTACGCCTTCGCCGTCTACATGGGGCTGACGGGGGATTACACTCCGGCGCTCAGTCTGCAGTCGATGCTGAATTTTCTCTTTACCCTGCAATCGACGGCCAGCGATCTGACCAATGGGATGTTCTACCTGGGATACGGCGAATATCAGAACCCCGGTTATCAGTACGTGCCCGGGCTGTTGAAGACCGTCTCGACGGAGCATCAGAACGATCTTTACTTCGCCCTGATGCGCGCCTCGCTGGTATTGCCCACCGCGGCAGTGCAGCTTCAGAAGACCGGCACCATCACTTCGACCCAGGCGGCCTCGTTGAATGCCACCGCGACGCTATGCGCCGCCGCCGCGAGCACCATCGGCGAAAAGGTCCTGTCGGTGCTCTATATCCCGGCGGGCGGGACCCCCGCGCTTCCAGGTCATTTCGCGCAAGGGGTGACCGGCTCGACCGTCGATCCGAGCTACGCCCTCGACGCCAGCGGCTACTACGGCGCGCTGCTCGCCGACGCCCTGGGCCGCGATGACATCGCCCTGCAGTGCATCGAGTTCTTCTCCGAACAGTTCTTCTTGAGCAATCAGACCATAGTCGAGAGTAATAGTTCGAACACCTGGAACGAGACTTACCAGCAACTGGTGCCCTTCAGCGGCTTCATGCCGTATCAAAATTCCACCGGCGGATATTCCGGCGTGCCCGATTCGGTCTGGCAGGAAGGAAGCTGGGGCGCGATCCTAAGTCTCTTGCGGCTGTATTCGATCAGCGGGCTAGCCTCGTATTTCACCGAAGGCGGCACCACCATCGACGCCGAGTTGGCTCGACTGATGGGCTCGCAGTTGACCGTATGGAACACTACCGGCGACGGTTCGCTG
The DNA here is from genome assembly GCA_030038235.1 of Terriglobia bacterium. GTDB lineage: Bacteria > Acidobacteriota > Terriglobia > UBA7540 > UBA7540 > Gp13-AA77. Next base: position 55,852 of record JASHPE010000213.1, on the reverse strand, counting down.
ATCGGGTATTCCCTGGCCGCGCGCGGCCTGCCCTGGGAATTTGAAGTCTGGCCGATGTTCGCCGCCGCCGCCTGGCTCTGGCTGGTTTCGGAGCAGCCCGGCCTGCTCGAAACGATTTCCAACACAGCGCAGCTTCTGGATAGTATGCAGATTCCGGCCGGGCCGTCGCAGACGCCGAACGAATTGGAAGGCTCGACGTCGATCGGCACGGTGAGCGTGAAGTGTATCGATCCCAGCGGCGTGTTGAAGCAGTTGGCCGCGCAGAACGCCCTGATCGGCCAGACGGTTCAGTTGCAGCAGGGCTTCCCCAACCTCGCGCTCGGCGATTTCGTCACTTTGCACACCATGATGATCACCCAGGTGGGCTGGGACGCCGGCGGCATGGTGACCATCACCTGCAGCGACGTGCAGCGCTTCATCCAGGGTCAGCAGATCTGGGTGCGTGGGGGGCCGCTCGAATGGTCGCCGGGGCAGAGCGCGCAACCGCCCATCGGTGCGGCGGCGGGCTACAACGGTTTCCCCGTCTCGAGCGACAATCCTCGATTCTTGCAGGGAAATCCCATCGATCTGCTGCTGGCCACGCTGCAAAATGAGCTCGGCGTCGGCCAGGACCCGACGCTGCTCTCATCCAATTACATCCTCGACCAGCTCGTTCCGGCCTATTCGCAGCAGCAGGATTACACCCCGCAGCCACCGCCCGCCGGCTGGGTCATCTTTACGCCCGGCGACGACTCAACGCTCATCAATCCCAATCTCTACATCGACGTCGACCAGTTCCTGACGGTGCGCGATACCTACTTCTCAGGGGCCTGGATGGAGTTCCAGATCCAGCGGCCGGTGGACGGCAAGCAGTTCATGGAAGAGCAGATTATGAAGCCCCTGGGTCTCTACTTCATCGTGGGCGCCAGCGGCCAATTGCGGCTGCACAGCTTGAAGCCCTTGCCATACACCACGCCCGTGTTCGCGTTCACCGCCTCGAACGTGATGGGGATTCCGGCCACCGAGCGCCAGAGCGTGATCAATATGGTCACGGCGAAAATGGATGTGGTCAACAGCGAGGCGTCGACGGCGGCGCGCACTTACAACGGCCAAGTCACGTTCATCCAGAACACTTCGCTCGGCCTCTATCGGCAGGTTTACCAGGAGAACCTGGAATCGACGGGGATCGTGAGCGCGCGCGGCGGCTCCTTGACCCTGTCTATCTACGCCGATCGCTTGTTCCGGCGGCGGTCCTTCGCCCCGCCGGCGTATCGGGTGACGGCGATGCTGGCCAGCGCGGCCGTCGAGCTCGGAGACCTGGTCACGCTCACGCATCCGCTGGTGCTCGATTTCGAGAGCGGTCAACGCGGTATTGTCAACGTGACCTGCGAGGTCATCGATCGCAAGCCGAATTACAGCAAAGGTCAGATGGAGTTTCTGCTGCTCGATACGCGCTTCTTGAATTACGGAAACGTCTATCAGATCGCGCCGGCGGCCGACAATATCCCGAGCTGGGACACGGCGAGCGCGTCCGAGCGCGCGACGTATATGTTCATGTCCCTGGCGGCGCTGGACGGGTCGAACCCGGACGGCACTCCGGGCAACACGATCTACTGAGATGCGCGAAAAGTCAAAGTCGAAAGTCAAAAGTCGAAGGTCAGAAGTGGACACTTACTTTCAACTTTCGACTTTCAACTTTCAACCTGGTCCGATGGAGATCCCATGTCCCAACTAACCATGTCCACCATTCCCGGCTTCAGCGATCTGGCCGATTCGGCGATCGCGGGCGGGCAGCCGTTGACCGACAACTCCATCCTGGCGATCTCGCATAACGCCAAATTCGGCGCCGTGCGCTCCGAGGTCATCTTCATGGGGTTTTACACCACCGGGAATACCGTGCCCACGCCCACCAGTCCCGTCGACGGCTACGCCTATGGGCAGGCCGAGATCAGCTACTGCTGGATGGTTTACAGCGATCGCGCTCCGGCGGCGGGCTTCACGCCCGGACAATCGTCGCCACCGCCATTGTCGAATAACAGCCCGTATGCCAACTCGGTGCTGGATGCGCCGTATCAGGCCGACATCAACGACGCCACCGGTTTGGTGACCTTCCAGGTGCAGGACCGCACGGCGGGCGTGATCAACTGCGGCACGCTGAAGGTTTACAGCGTCTGCCAGCGCGCGAGCGTGAATGTGAGCGATTGAGCGGTTGGGTCATTGGGCCATCGAGCCATTGGGTGATCGGGTCATTGACTCAATGAGTCAATTCCTTTGAGGTGCTGAAAATGGCAGTAACACGAACCGTTCTCCCGCGCAAAGGCTTGATTCAATCCCAGCACGGTCTGACCGGCTACGAAGCTGACCAGGATGCAAACTGGGCGTTGCTCGACGCGAATATTGCCTTCACGCCGGCCGACCAGGTGGAGGCGCAGCTCGGAGTCAATGGAGTGATTAGCGGCTTCGCGTTGTCGACGTCGAGCTCGCTCACTCCGGGGCTGACCACGGGGATCCTGTTCGCGCAGGGATCATCCTACGCGCCGGCGTCGAGTCCCGTGATCGCAGCCGCTCCCGCAAGCCTGACGTCCTACCTGTTTTACAACTCGGCGTCCGGCTTCTATTGGCAGTCGTCCGCGGTGGGAGCGCATGCCGGCGACGCGCTGATCGGTCAGGTGGTGACGAGCGCCACGGCGGTGACGGCCGTGAAGCAGTCGACCACCATCATGGGGCAGGTGGCGCTGGCGCCCTCAGGCGCTGGTAACTTCACCGTGCCACATCTGCTCGGGCGCAAGCCGGTCGCAGCGGTCCTCCAGATGACGTCCAGCGGGTCGATCTGGTTTCAGCCGGCCACACTTTGGGACGCCACGAACCTGTATCTGACGGCGTCGGGCTCGGGGATAACTGCCTTCGTTCAGGTCTGGTAATGCAGTAGGACCCCTGGGGGGGCCCGGGAGGTAGACATGGTCGATACGGCGGCAACGCAAACAGAGCTTGGGAAATGGACCTTGAGATCCAAGCGCGAGAGAGTTGACATCACCGTCGCCACGCGACTGTCGCTCAGCAGCTTCCGGACGCTCGAAACCTGGTGCCAACGCAGCTTGAGGCGGCGGTCCGAGCTGATCGGGATCGTACTCAATCGCGTCCTGGAGCTCTACGAGCAGGAGGGCGGCAGTGAGCCCCTGGAGTTTTTCGTGCGCCGTCTGCACCTCGCACGCGACCCATAGCTGTCCGTCGGTTCGTTCAGAACAATTATAACAACGTTAGCGTTTTTATTGTAGTTATGGTTAGAAACAAGCATAACATCTAATATCTTTACAAACTCTCCGGTCCAGGTCTAACCTCCTCTCATGCTGAAACTCGCAGGGAAGGGGTTGATGACCAATGATGCCATGGCCGTGGTAAGCACCCCAAGGCCGGAGGGCGCCGAAGATCTCACAAGGAGGCCCGCCGGTCATGAGGAGTATTACGTTTTGGGCTTTGGATGCCACCGTGCTCTTTGCCTTGTCGCTTGTCTACCTACACCAGGGCTATCACCGCAAGAACGCGTTCTTCGCAATCTGGCTTTGCAACGGTGTGGCCATGCAGTTAATCGCGGCGTGGGGACTCGCTGCCGGGCCGCCGCGTTGGATGCCCCAGATCAGGACGTGCGAAGATATTTTGACCTATGCGCTTACGGTGGGCGTCCTGATCGTGGCGGCAACTCATCGCGATTGCCCTGTGAATCGCAGCCTTCTTTGCGGCGTGGGTGCAATGCTCGCGCTCAACCTGCTCACGTTATTCCTGGGGATCCACGTTGACCGCTCCATCCAAGTCTGGCTTCGGAACATCGCTTTCTTTGGTCCGGCCATGTTCTTGCTTATCACGCTTTCGAACATACGGCTCGACATGCTGCCGCTCTGGATCAAGACTCCTCTGGAGAGCGCCGGCGCGCGCTGGGCTGCGGGCACGGCCGTGGCAGCAGTGGCGCTGACCGGTGTTCTGCGGGGACGACGTCGCTGAGCGATCTCACGGCCAGCGCGAGCAAGATCGCCGACGCGTGCCGGGCACGACTGCGCTACAATCCCATCATGAACAAGCATCTCGGCAGGCGGTGGTTGATTCTCGTCGCCATTTCGATCCTATGCTTCGCCGGACCGCGGGCACAGTCGGCACGGGCTCAAGATCAAAGCAGCAACTTCGATCTCGAAGGCAAAATTACCCAGCAAGCAAAGGGCAAGCTGACCGTCGATACCGGGCAGGGTATCCTGTTCCATGTCACATTCGACGACAAGACCAGCATCGTACGCACGGATTCCAGCCCCGGCTCGGAACAGGATCTGAAGGTCGGCGTGAAGATTCACGCCATAGGTGAACTCGAAGACTCTGGCGAGATCAAGGCGCAAAAAATAGAGATCGAGGCAGCGGGGAAGAGCGCCGCACCGGCATCGCCCCAACCCTGACGTGCATGCAGCGAAACGGTTGTCTACGCCTCTCCCCAGAACGGAATTCGCTGTCCTCTGCCCACTTCCAGCGCGCGCCGGTAGACGTACCCGGCCGAGATCACGTCCCAGAGAGCGATTCCCGAAGACTTGAAGATCGTTATGTCGCCGGCGGAATTGCGACCGGGACGCGCGCCGGAGACGATCTCGTGCAATTCAAAGACGCTGTTCCAGCCGCCCGCGATGGCACCGATCCCCTGCACCAAGTCGCCGGCTTCTTCCTTCGCCTGCTCGATCGAATCCACTGCAACCAGCACGGCGCGCGACAAGCTCGCATCGTCGAGCTCGCGCCGATTCAGCATATTGGCGCCGACGGCGTTCACATGAGCGCCCGGCGTGAGCCATTCACCCTTCAGGACCGGATCGCGCGACGAGGTCGCGGTGATTACAATGTCGGCAGCACGAACAGCCGCTTCCGCGCTCTCGACTGCGTCCACCTCGAATCCAAGTTGTGCGCTCATCTCCTTCGCAAACGCCTCGCACCGGTCCGAATCGCGGCCAAAGACGCGCGCGCCACGGATCGGACGCACCGCGGCCACGGCTTCGAGTTGCGTCCGGGCCTGGCGACCGGTCCCGATTACGCCGACCGTCGCCGCGTCCGTTCGCGCCATGTAATGGGTCGCTACGCCGCTCGCTGCCCCCGTACGGATCCGGCCCAAATAATCGGCTTCGATGATGGCAAGCAGTGCGCCGCTTTCGCCGTCGTAGAGCAGCACCAGGAACCGCAGCGCGTCGCGCGAGACGGTATAAATCTTCATGCCGAGCAGCTTTTCATTCGGATAGCCTGCCGCCATGTAGTGCAGAGACGTTTCGGGCAGGAAGATGCGCTCTCGCGAACGATTGATGGCGCCGCCCTCATGCTGCGCTTTGAAACTCGCAGTCACACACTCAATCGCGCGCGTCATCGGAAAGAGTTCCTGAACGTCTTGTTCAGTAAGGAAGAGCATAGATCCTTGGTCCTTAGTCTTTGGCCCCTGGTCCTTGACCTCTGCGGCGATGACGAATTGCCACGAATGACCAGGGACCAATGACAAAGGACCAGGAACTAAGGCTCAATTGCCGGGTGCCGGTCGTGGCCCGGTCGACTCGCTCTCGAGAATGGCGTCCAGCTTCTCGAAGAAACGCGCGCGACTCCTATCCGCTCTGGTCTGAAGCATCGCGCTCCGCGTTCCCGCCAGCAGCACGCGCGTTCGCCGCTGAATCAGCCACGCGTAGCGCAGAAGGTAGGCGCCGGACACGGGAAGCGTGACGGCGTAATAGCCTGCCGCCGCCCTGCCGAGGAAATGATTGACCAGCGCCACCTGGCCCGCGTAGCACCCGAGCAGGATCACTCCTCGGGCCACCCAGGGACCGAGCTGTGGCTGGGCGTCCCGCTTGAGCAGGCCGCACACCAACAGCAGAATCGCTGTGAGCAGGTGGTTCACGGCGGCATAAAGAGCGATCGGGAACCCAACCAAGCTTTCGGCCCACCCGAGCACGCGCTGCACCGTCGAAAGCTGCTTGATCTCGATCTCGGCGCGCAGTCGCGCCAGCGCAGACTCGCGCCGTGCCTCGCGCTCGGCGTGCGAGAGCTCACTCAGCGCAACCAGCGACTCCGGTTCGGTGCGATTCACGCGCCGCAGGGTCTCCGCAGCAAAGGGACTCAGCCTGAAGCCGTCGGTCGTGCGCGTGCGGCCCGGACGCGCGCTCCATCGCTGTTGTAGACGATGGCGCAGATCGCGCTCGACATCCTGCATCAACCGGTTCAGGAGTGCGGCGTCGAGTGCGAAGACGGCATGGACCTCCCCGAGAGCAGCTTTCACTTGTTGCAACAGCAGCGCCGGGTCTTCATCCGCATCCAGACGCACCGGATCGCCGACGTGGACCAGAGTCTCCTCGGTGCGCGCTTCGGGCCGGAACCGATGAACGGGCAGAACCACGGGAAGTTGCGCGGGAAAGGCGCTCGTCCAAGCCTCACATGCGAGCTTGAGGGCCGCGTCTAACTCCCGGCCGGCCTGCCCACTGGAGTCGCTGGGCTCACTGAACACGAGCACCAACCCGCCGGCCGACAGCACACCGGTGCATGAACGTAGCGCATCGTGCCAAACCGGTGCATCGGCCGGACCATTGATAGCGATCATGCCCAGCGCGGATTCGATCATCGACTGTTGTCCTGCCATTTCGGCGCGCCCGATCACGCACACGATAGGGCGCTCGAAGGCGGCGACCAGCATCACGGCATCGTCGAAATCGGCCGAATGGCAGACGTAAAGGATGGCGGCCGAATCAGGCAGGCGATCGGCCCCGAGCACGCGCACGGATCGGCGCGAGAGCGTGAGCCAGGCGCGCAGGCCACTACGGATCAGCCGATAGCTTGCGGTCGTGTTTCTTTCTGTGCCGGCTTGCTGCGGCATAGTCGTACCCGGCGATCAGTGATGCCTTCGCCGCGCCCCGGGCCTCGACCGCTCCTCGTGCCGCTCGCGCGGCGGTGGAGGCTCGGGCATCGCGTCCGAGTCCCATCCTTCAACCCGGCCCACCGGGCGGACGATGGTATCGAACAGTCCGTAGACCTCCTGATAACGTTGCCCGTCGTCATCGATCAGGCGCAGCCGGAAATAGGGCGAAGGCTGCGCGTAGTAGTGTAGATCAGTCGCTTGTTTGACCTCTATAGGAAAATGACCGTCGAGGCCGCTCTGCACATAGGCGGTCACGTACTTGTGGTTCTTAATCCACCAGGTGAACACCCGAATGTGATTGAAATCGACGGTTTCGTCCCCCATGCGATCGGCCACCAGGTATTCCGGCATATCGGCGTTGCCGTCGCGCACCGTCTTCAGCACCTGCCAGCCGACCATGTTGATCCCCTGGGCATACAGGGCGATGCCGGCCGGTACGTCGAGGTCGATGAACCGCCCCAGCACCCAGCCAGCCTGGGATCTGGTGCGTACCAGGTACCACGCGTCATGCGGCCGCGCAGCCGTCTTGGATGCGGGCGCGGTCACAGGACGATCCACCAGCTGTCGAGTGTAGATTTCGAGCGGCTCGTTTTGGTTCAGTTCGGCGAGCACGATCGAGTCCCGCGCCGGCTCGAGATGAAGATTGGTGACGTTGTCGGCGTGGCCGGCCCCCTGGGGTGGCGAGTGCTGGAGATCCTCAAGCAGCTTGATCCCGCGATCGTAAGTGCCCCCATCCAGCAGATACTTCGTTTCCACCCAGCCTGTCAGACCTCCGGGCAGGTTTAGCTCGGACCAGTGCGCGGTCTGCGCGATCACGTGGACGCGATCGCCCGCCTTCAAGTGTCCGATCACGTTGCGGATCTCGGCCGTGGTGTCCATCACGTCCAGGGTTTGCGGCAGCACATACTCCGCCACACCCTTTTCAGCGTGGTGGGGCACGTAGATCAGGCGGTAATAGACGAACCCGGCGCCCGCCAGGACCAGCAGGATGAGAATAACAAGGGTCTTCGGCTTGATGATTGCACCTCAGCCCATCATCAGGAGTGCGTTCTATTTTACACTGAATGATGCGTCAGCGATTATGAACGATGAACGTACGAAACCGGGAACCGAGAACTGACAACCGACAGCCGACAACTGACGACTGGGCCCCTACCCCTGACCCCTAAGCCCTGACCCCTGACATGACCTCTCCCCATTCAACTCGAATTGAACGAACGTTCATCCCCGGTCCTTCGGGGCGTCTCGAAGGTCTGCTCGAGTGGATTCCGGATGCGCAGCCGCGTATCGCGACGGTTGTCTGCCATCCCCATCCCCTTTACGGTGGTACCATGCACACCAAGGCGGTTTTTCGTGCCGCCAAAGCGGCGCTGAGCCTCGGCCTGCCCACTTTGCGCTTCAATTTTCGCGGCGTCGGCAAGAGCGAGGGCGTGTTCGCTCAAGGGATCGGCGAGCGTGACGACGCCCGTGCGGCGCTGGACTTCCTGAGCGGACGTTTCCCCGGCCTGCCGCTCGTGATGATGGGATTCTCGTTCGGCTCCTGGGTTGGACTGTCGGTGGGCGCAGCCGATCCTCGTGTCGCGGCGCTCGTCGGACTCGGCGTTCCCGCGGGGTCGTATGACTTCGGCTTTCTCTTGCCGGTCACCAAGCCGAAGCTGATCGTCCAGGGTTCCGAAGACATCCACGGACCACGCGACCGCGTCATCCGGCTCTTCGACGCCCTGGCCGAGCCCAAACAGATCCACTGGGTGGAAGGCGCGGACCATTTCTTTACCGGCCGTCTTGACGAGGAGCAGCGCGCCGTCCATGATCTCCTCGAACCGCTCCTGCATGGCCCGATCGTTTCCGCTGAGGTAAACTCCGTTTCGAGGTAGTCCTCAACCGAGATTTCGCTCGCCCGCCTCAGCTCCGTCAAATAGCGGTCAACCTCGGCCATAGAGTCCACTTCGGGCAAGAGAAAACCTGGAGCAACAAGCAGGAGGGACGGCGCCCGCTAAGCCGCTGAAAGAGCGACCGCCCCATACTTTCCTCAGTTTCTGCCGGTTACCCTGACTTGCCTAACGTCCGCAGGGTCCGTTCCGCGCCTGATTCTGATAATTTTACTTGATAATTAATTGATCGCGTGTTACGAGTGTGGGTGGGGAGGCAATTCACGGCAGGCGCTTGCAAGGCGCCTGGCAATCCGGGGGTTGTCCCTGTGTCCATTTGCCGATCCCCTCACCGCACTCCCGGCTTTGCTCCCCACCAATCGCGCCAACGCTCAGGAGTCCACTACACTCGCCGCGCCCCCAGGGAGTTCGGTTGACCACCGAACCGGGCGCGAATCGGGCTGAACTGCGAACGAACCCGGAATCTTACAGAAAACGGGACACTTGCAATAATATCTCTCCCAATGCAGATTGTGCTGGGTGGTCGCCAACACCAATTTGGCTTGGGAGCGCGCTCCGGCAGTTCCGCAAATGGCAACGCAGCAGGACCGAGGGCACGCCTACCAAGGGGCATCGCCTATCGAAAATGAAGGTAAGTCCCACGATGTTGTTGATAATAAAGGACCAGGTTCAAATGTTGAAAGGTAAGTCCCACGATGTTGATGAAACTAATAGACATGGGCGTTTTGCCGGCTCGTTTTCCTGTAGCCTGCGCGAAAACCCCACGGATTCGCGCTTCCGGGAGAATGACGCGCTAAAGGACGGTTCCCCACCATTACCCGACCGAGGGAATTACCCAGTGACCGGTTATAATCGCTTACGGGACCTCGTGGATGTTCCCTGGAATAGGTCGACTCTTGTTCAAAAAGATCCTCGTAGCCAATCGTGGTGAGATCGCCGTGCGCGTGATGCGCGCCTGCCGCGAGATGGGCATCGGAACTGTAGCCGTCTACTCCGAAGCCGACCGCAGGTCGCTGCACGTGCGCTACGCCGACGAGGCCGTGGCCATCGGTCCGGCGGCTTCCCGCGAGAGCTATCTGAACATCGCCCGCGTCGTGGACGCGGCCCGATCGATCGGCGCCGACGCCGTCCATCCGGGCTATGGGTTTCTGTCGGAGAACCCGGCCTTCGCTCGGGCCGTGGCCGACGCCCGACTCACGTTTATTGGTCCTCCCCCCGAAGCCATGGAGCGGCTGGGATCGAAGACTGGGGCGCGCGATCTCGCCGTCGGCGCCGGGCTGCCAGTCGTTCCAGGCGCGCAGGACCTCCGCAGCTTCGAGGATGTCCAGGAGGCGGCCAAGCGGATCGGGCTGCCCGTCATGCTGAAGGCAGCAGCCGGCGGCGGCGGCAAGGGTATGCGCACGGTGACGGCGCCGGAGCACCTCAAGAGCGCCTGGCGCGACGCTTGCTCCGAGGCTTACAACGCCTTCGGCGACGACACGATCTTTATCGAGAAGCTCATCGAGCGGCCGCGTCACGTGGAGATCCAGCTTCTCGGCGACCGTTACGGCAACCTGATCCACCTTGGAGAGCGGGAGTGCTCGCTGCAGCGCCGTCATCAGAAAGTGATGGAGGAATGTCCATCGCCGGTGGCCGATAAGGATTTGAGATGCCGGATGGGCGAGACCGCAGTGCGGCTGGGCCAGCTCGCCGGCTACTGGAACGCCGGAACCGCGGAGTTTCTGGTAGACGCCCAGCGCAATTTCTATTTCCTCGAGGTCAACGCCAGGCTGCAGGTGGAGCATCCGGTTACGGAGTTGGTGACGGGGGTCGATCTGGTCAAGGAGCAAATCCGGATCGCCGCCGGCGAGCGCCTTACGATCCGCCAGGAAGACGTGGCAATGCGCGGCGCGGCCATCGAGTGCCGCATCTCGGCCGAAGACCCGGCGCGCGACTTCTTCCCCTCACCCGGCTTGATCACAGCCTGGCGCCTTCCGGAGGGACCGGGCGTGCGCAACGACAGCGGCGTCTATGAGGGTTGGCGCGTGCCGCTCGATTACGATCCGCTGATGGCCAAGCTGATCGTTTGGGGCGGGGACCGCAACGAAGCCGCGGCGCGGCTTGGCAGGGCGCTCGATGAGTATGAAGTGGGCGGCCTGGAGACCACGATTCCATTCTTCCGGCGAGTTCTGAAGAATGAGGATTTCCTCGCCGGACGCCTGGACACGGGTCTGGTCGGCCGCATTATCGCCGGCAGCGCTCCCGAGCGGGCGGATCATGAATCTGCGGGTGGTGCCGGCGACAGAGTGTCTTCTGAAGCCGAGATTGCCGCTGTGCTGGCAGCCGCTCTGGAGGCAGGTTCCGCGCCGCGAACGCCGGCGGTGAACGGCACGAGCCCGTCGAGCGCGTGGAAGCAGGCGGGACGCGAGGCACAGCTCCACAACTGGCCGCGACGAGGAAGGTTGTAGCGCCGGTGTCCTCACCGGCGAATTCTTCGGCTGTGAGCGCGCCGGTGTCCTCACCGGCGAATTTTTCGGCTGTTAGCGCGCCGGTGGGGACACCGGCGCTACAGTGCTAGGCGGAGGCGCCGCTCGGTGGCGACAAAACTCAAAGTAACGCTGGGCTCGAGCTGGGCAACGTCCGAGCACCAGATCGAAATCGAAAGCAGTATCAACGGCGCAGACGCTGGTGAAACGCAATGCCGCCTGGACTCCGAGCCGCCCATTCAAGCGAACTGGGTGCGAGTCGGTCCCGGCCGTTACTCGATCCTGCTCGAAGACCGCTCCTATGAGGCCCATGTGACGCCGGCGCCCGGCGCCGAGAGTTCGCGCGAGTACTCAGTGCGCGTGGGCAGCAAGTCATACCGGGTGGAGCTTGACGATCCGCGAGCATGGAAGGGCCGTCGCCGTCTGGCCGGTTCTGACGGTGTCCGGGACGTGAGCGCGCCCATGCCCGGCAAAGTCGTCAAGCTGCTGGTCGGCGAAGGCGACGAGGTCGAGGACGGGCAAGGGCTGCTGGTGATCGAAGCCATGAAGATGCAGAACGAGCTGCGGTCTCCGCGCGCCGGACGCGTGGAGCGGATTTACCCAGCAGAGGGCGCGGGCGTTGAGACGGGCGCGCCGCTGGTGCGGCTGGTTTCGCTGTGAGAAAGGGACTCTACAGATTCGAGCACGCTTTTCGAGGCACGTCATTCCCGTGCAAGCGGGAATCCAGTTCCTCGACACCCGATTTCCAGGGACTTCCACAATGGATTCCCGCTTGCGCGGGAATGACGTGCTTCGACAGGAGATTCGTTCGGCGGGCGGCTAGTCTGGCTCTGCTCGCGGTTGTCGGGCTCGCCGGCTGCCGTCGTTCCAGCAACCGCGAGGTATGGGCAGAGGTGAACGGCCATCCCATCTACCGCGACGATGTGGAGAACGCATATAAGCGTCGATTCCCGGGCGGTCAGGAGTCGATCAGCAGTGAGCAGGTTCTAAGCCTGAAGCTGAATCTACTGAACGACCTCATTGATGACGAACTTCTTACCGAGCGCGCGGCAGAGGAGCGGATCACGGTGACCGAGGCGGATGTGGACCGCCAGGTGGCGACGCTCAGCAGTCCTTATTCACCGGAGCAGTTTCAGAAGAAGCTTGCCGATCAGGGAATGACGCTCGCCACGCTCCGCGATCAACTGCGCCACAGCCTGCTGATCGATAAGCTGATGGACCACGACGTGACCGGGCAGGTCAAGATAACCCCCGCGGAGATAGAGGCCTACTACCGCCAGCACCAATCGCAATTCGACGTGCCCGAGACTCGCTACCACCTGGCGCAAATCCTGGTGACCGTGTTGCGTGACCCTGCGGCACACAATCTGAAGCACAGCGACGCCGTCGGGCGCCGTGACGCCCTCCGCAAGGTGCTTATGATCCAACAAGATCTGAAGGCCGGACAGGATTTCGCCAAGCTGGCCGAGGAGTACTCGGAGGATCCCGCCACGTCTTCCGGCGGCGGCGACATGGGCTATCTGCCGGCGTCCTCGATTGCGGCCGATCCCCCGTTGCGGCTGGCCGTGAACGCCATGCGCGTGGGCCAGGTCTCCGGGGTGGTGCGCGATCAGAAGGGCGATTTTCACATTCTGAAGCTTTTGGAGCGGGAGCAGGCGGGCCAGCGGCCGGCTTCCGATCCGGGAGTGCGGAAAACGATTCTCGATACCCTGACCAGCGAGCGCGAGCAGGTGTTGAAATCCGCCTATCTTGAGGACCTGCGGAACCGCGCTAAAGTGAAAGACGACCTTGCTGGCGCGATCGTAAAGGCGGGTGGAGACCCGGCGCTGCTGAAATAATGAAGCAGGCACTTCTTCCCGCTTGACAGATGCCTTGCACTGGTATACATCTGCGGCTGGTACTGTGGCGCGCCGCCCCGAGACACGCACGGCAGCCCGGAGCCGGCTCCCGCCTGTCGGGAGCATCCGCGAGGAGGCATCATGGTTTTCGATCGAGATCCCGGCGATGAGCTGGACAACTTTGGCGACGAGCTATCTTCCGACTACCGGGAGGAGGAAGAAGGAGCCGAGGGCGAGAGTGACACGGAAGACGTCGGAGGCGACGACGACGCCACCTATGAAGAAGTTGTCGTAGAGGAAGTAATTGCGCCGCCTGCAGCCGAAGAACCCGTGCAGGAGGAAGCGCCTCCAGCACGAAAATCCGCGCCGAAGGCCAAGAAAGCCGCACCCAAGCCAAAGGCGAAGTCCAAGAAAGCGGCAGTGGTGGCGAGCCGTCCCGCTAAGCGGGCCCAAGCAGTCAAGCGCGCCCAGCCCGCTCGCAAGGCCGCGCCCAAGAAGGCGAAGAAGGTTGCCCCCAAGAAGAAACAGGTTGCGAAGAAGAAGCCGGCCAAGAAATCCCGGCGGTAGTTCTTCAAGGTCAGTGCTCTGCGACTCGGCTGGGATCGCTCAGGGGCAACTTCAGGCTGCCCACGAGTTGATCGAGGTGAATCCGCTGCCGGCGGCAATAGTCCTCGATACCTTCGGCGACGCGAATTGGCGTGTCGGGCGCATAGAAGTTCGCCGTGCCCACTTGCACGGCGCACGCGCCTGCGATCAGGAACTCGAGCGCGTCCTCCGGAGAGGCGATTCCGCCGATGCCGATAATCGGAATGTGCACGGCGCGCGCAGCCTGATGCACGAGGCGCAGGGCGAGCGGCTTGATCGCGGGCCCCGACAGTCCGGCGGTCACGTTGGAGATGCGCGGCGTGCGCGTCTCCACGTCAATCGCCATGCCCACAAACGTGTTCACCAGCGTCAGCGCATCGGCGCCGCCCTCTTGTGCCGCGCGTGCGAAGACTGTTATGTCCGTGACGTTGGGCGAGAGCTTCACAAACAGCGGAAAGCGCGCCGCCCGCTTCGACGCTGTGACGACCTCCTCGGTCAGCTTCGGATCGCTGCCGTACACGATCCCGCCGCAACGCGTGTTCGGGCACGAGATGTTCAGCTCGTAGGCATCGATGCCGTCGCCCGTATTCAGCGTCTCGAGGCAGCGGACGTAATCTTCGGTCGAATAGCCGAAAACGTTCACCACGCAGCGCGCCTTGAGCGTGCGCAGGAACGGCAACTTCTCTTGCAGGAAACGCTTCGCGCCCACATTCTGCAATCCGATGGCGTTCAGCATGCCGGACTCGGTTTCGTAGATGCGCGGCGGCGGATTGCCCGGCATCGGATCGGCGGAGATGCCTTTGACGCAGATCCCGCCCAGCCGGTTGAGGTCGATGATGTTGGCGAATTCCTGTCCGTAGCCGAACGTGCCGCTTGCAGTGAGGACGGGATTCTGGAAGCGGACGCCGGCAATGGTGACGTCGATCCCGGGGGCGAACTCCGAGGTTGGCGATTGGCGATTGGCGATTGCCGATTGCCGATTTTGGGGTTCAGGATTCGGGGTTCGTGGTTCGTGAACAACATTTGCGATTTGCACTTTGCCATTTGCCATGATCGATTCCGGCTGCCGATTAAGTCTTCGGTAGCCGTTCCTCACCCCACACGACGTGCTCTGACCAGAACACCGGTCCTTCGGTGCAAACGCGCTCGTAGGAGCCATGCCCCTCGCCCTGCACACGAATGGAGCAGCCCAGGCACACGCCAAGGGCGCAGCCCATGCGATTCTCCATCGAGACCAGACATCGCTGGCCGTATCGCCGCGCCAGCGACACTGTGGCTTCGAGCATTGCCCAGGGTCCGCAGGCGAGAATTAGCAGCCGCTTGCCCGGTTGCGCCTCGAGATAGGAACTGAGAGGAGCTGTGACGTACCCGTGATGCCCCAGCGAACCGTCCTCGGTTGCCAGCGCAGTCTCGCTGACGTAGGGGCTGAACTCGTCCACGCCAACCAGGTCGGCGTGTGTCCGCCCACCGAAGAACAGCCGCTGCTTCACGCCCGCAGCCGCCAGTTCCCGCGCCGGCAAGAGCAGTGCCGCGATTCCGATGCCGCCCGCCACGTGCAGGACCTCATCGCCCCCGCGCGCTTCAGCGAGATAGTCCTCGGCGAAGAATCCGTGCCCGAGCGGCGCCAGCAATCCAACCCGATCGCCAGGTTTCAGGGTTGCCATCAGCGCTGTGCCGCGTCCGACGACCTTGTAGAGAAAATCGAGCACCTGAGGCTCCGGTTGAGCCTGGTTGCCGTTTCTACCTGGGCGCACGTCATAGATGCTCATCGGCCGGCGCAGCAGCACGTCAGCATGGCCAAGCAGCCTTATCATGGCGAACTGGCCAGGCCGCGCGGCTTGCGCCTGGCACGGCGAACGCACGCTCAGCACAAAATGGCCGCCGCTGAGGGGACGATTTTCGACTACGGTCACAATCGCATCGAGCATCTGACCGATGATAGCGCAGAAGGCTCCAGCGTGAAGAGTGAACTCACGATCTGAAATCGGCAGCCACGATTCCGAGCCCCAGGGTGTTAAACTTCGGACTTTTCTCCGGGACGAGTCGCCTGTAGTCTATTTCGGTGCCTCTGAACCTCAAGTTGTACCTCGCCCGCTTCGACGACGTCTGCCGCATCAAGTTCGGCCAGGCGTATCGATTCGATAAGCTCGAGAAGAGCTTCGCCTACTTGCGCAGCGAGAGCCAATGGTTGACCGCCAGCCACGTGGAAAAGCTCTTTGAGCCTGGGAACACGCCCTTCGCACGCTACTGGCCGCGGCCAAACCTGAAGGAGCTTGACGCGATTCTGCGGGCCCAGCGGCTGAGATTGGCCCCGGTCGGCGATGACCCGCACGGTCTGATCCAGCGCTTGCTGGCCGTCTTTCACAATATCGGTACTACGTCGCTACTGTTGCGGTTCACTTACCCCGAGCGCTTCGGTGTGTTCAGCACGCCGGTGATTGCTCTGCTTCAAATCCAGCGGGCCCGCAGCACGGACCTGTATGTCGAGTACTGCAATGAACTCGGTCTCTGGCAGGACCACTTCCGGCTGCGGTCCGTGGCGGAAGCCGAAACGGCGTTGTGGACTTACCAGCAGATGGTCTCCGACGAGGAACTGGCCAGCCGGGTCCGAGGTGAGCGCCGGAACGGCGTCGATTGCTCCTTTGGAGAGGATATCTGGGTGCAACGGCGACGTGCGGCTCAGGTGGTCCGGCCCTTCCTCAAGAATTATGGCAGTCTCGAGCTCGCCCGCATCCTGGCTGAAGAGAGCCCAAAGCTCGCCGCCATGATCGCCGGCGAAGAGTACGAACGCCGTCTGCGGGCTGCCGCGAAACGACTCTATTCGGCGTCAAGTGCGACGGGCGAGCGCTGGGCGTACAACCTGATCAATCGCATGGTTCAGGACGGGCACATCGCCTTGGAGGAACAGCCCCGGCTCCGCGAGATCTGGAGCATGCGGAACGCCGCTGTTCATGCGGACCCGAACCTCGACGTCTGCCTCGACTCGATCGCGGCGGAGAGGATGATCGATGCCATAGAGTCGATTTGCACCCGTTGGGCGTGACGACCGGGGTCGATTATAAACAGTCTGGACCGACTATCAACTCGTGGGTCAGGCACTTTAGGGTTGACATGCCACCCCTTCAGGCCTTAAGTTGAGGGTGCAATTCCTCGGAGGCAGTTGCACGCGCTTCTTGTAGCTCTCTTGGCTGTTCTTGCAATACCTTCCGCTGCGATCGATCGCACGCACATGCGGCAGTTAATCAGTCGGGTTTCGGGGGTTTGATGTCGTCTACCAGGAAGTACTACACCTTTTTGATCGTCGCCCCGCACGGGCGGCTGCGCAAAATCCAGTTGCCACACTATGTCGCGCATCTGGCAGTGGTGATTGGGTTCGGTGCGCTGATCGGCTTGGCCGCCCTGGCAAACAGTTACGCGCGGATGCTGGTAAAAGTGGCCAACTACGACGATGTACGTAGCCAGCGGGAGGCTCTCAAGACGCAGTACCAGACGCTGGAAACTTCGGCCACCAGCGCCAATGCCAAGCTGGTTTCCCTGGAATCTCTGGCCTCCGATGTCGCGCTGACCTACGGATTTGGGAGGCGCTCGCGGCCCCAGCTTTCTCAAGCCCTTCTGACCCTTGCCACTGAAAGCAACTCCACCCTCGAAGCCAGCTACAACGCTTCCCTTTATGCTTTCAACCTGATGAGGACCGCCGCCCTGACCCCGCCGCCGGACCCGGTTGTGCAGGCGCTGATCCCCAGCGTAAGCTTCGACCGAGCTGCGATTCCGACTTTGTGGCCCGTCCGCGGCCAGATCACCGGGGGATTCGGTGAGCGCATGGACCCGCTCAGCGGCGAAGAGGCCGTACACACGGGCGTGGACATCTCCGCCCCCAAAGGTACTGAGGTCGAGTCCACAGGCGACGGAGTGGTCGTAGAAGCCGGACGTCATGAATCAGGTTTTGGCAACGAGATTATCATCGACCACGGCGACGGTATAACCACCAAGTATGCGCATCTGAGCGAGGTCGACGTGGTGGCAGGGCAGGAAGTGAAGCGCGGGGAGGTAATCGGGGCCGTGGGCATGACCGGCAAATCGACCGGACCCCACCTTCACTACGAAGTGCGGGTGAACTCAACGCCCGTTAATCCAGCCAAGTTTCTCAGCAGATAGTTGCGCTGCTTCCCGGCGCAAGTCTAAAGGATCTCCGTCCCGCGATCCTTACAACCCCACCTCTGGAGTGAGAGCCATCGGGCCTTCAATCGTCAGCTGCGCCTCACTTCTTCGGAATCTTGGCCAGCAGAGCTTGCGCCTGACTCTGCCAGGGACTCTGCAGACTCGCTGCCTGCGTGAGCGCCTCGGCGGCAGCGCGATGATTCGGTGGTGCCACCTCCTCGTAGGCATAGCCCAGGTAGAAGAATGCCCGTGCCTGAAGCGCGGGATTGGCCTTGCCGAGATCCGCCGCCGTCTTCAGTTCCTGAATCGCGCCCGTCATCTTGTGGGTGGCGCTGCCGTGCTGAAAGGCAACGAAGCCAAGCGTGAGGTGGGCGGCTGCGAGTTCCAGGTTCTGCTGTGCCTGGAAATCAGCGTCTGAGACCCCGTCCGGTTTCTTCATGGCCGTCGCGAGATCGAGTGCCTTTTTCGCGTCGGCCTCGGCCTTGTCGAGGTGGACTTGGCGCGTAGCGTAATTGTCGGCGACCAGATTGAGCGTGGCTACGTCGTCAGGCGATGCGGTCACGGCCTTCTCGGCGTATTCGTCAGCCTTGGCGCCGTTGTTGAGGCCGCCATAAGCGACCACATACTGGGCATAGATGCCGCCGAGATTGGGGCTGTCGGCATAAGCCGTCGAGAAGGCGTCCAGATATTGGATCCGCTTGTTGGCGTCCGGCACGCGCGCCAGAAGCTGGAAGAACGCATATTCCATGTAGGCGCGCTGCTGCTTGGCGCTCTCAGCCCAGGCTTGCAGGTTCGATTGCCACGCCGCGTCGCTCGTGTTCGACGGCTTGGGGGGATTGGCTTCCGTCTTGATCACGCCCGGCGCCTTGTCGATCACTGCGAAGGCGCTGTCACTGGCTTGTCCCGCGCCCACGTAAGCTTTGGCGAGGTTGATGGCCAGATTGGCGTCGAGATAATTGGCCGCCAGGTCCTTCTCGCCCGCGGCGATCGCCTTGGCGAAGTCGTTCTCCTTCACGTAAGTGGCCGTGTAAAGCTCGTTGGCGCAGGTCATGGCCGGCGCGTCGGCGTGCTCCGCGGCATACTTGTCGAGCGCCGTGATCTGGTCCTGCGGGCTGTCAGCGCCGTTGACGGCCAGCATCATCTGGTCCTCCGGGCTATTGACCACGACCGTCAATCCAGGACACGGCTGCTGGGCGGAGAGCGGCACAGCAACTCCCATGACGATCAGAGCGAGAATTCCGATGAAATGCTTACCCATCGAGACCTCCTGATTCAAGGTGCGGATGTCGCACCGTTTTTGCGCGCTGAACGCCGCCAGCGGGGCAGGAATCGCGGAATGGATCGCGCGTAGGCGGCGTACTCCTCGCCGTAATGCCGGGCGACGCTCCTGCTCCTCAATGGGCGCGCGACAATCAAATACATCAGTACGGTCCCGAATGCAAGCGCTAAAATCCTACGTCTGAGATTAGGACACTATCTGGCGAGCGTAGCGCCGGACAGGGAGGCAAATCATGCAGCTTGGACTTAAGGACCGGGTCGCCATCGTGGCGGCCTCGAGTGAAGGCCTCGGCAAGGCGGTGGCGCTTGGCCTCGGTCGCGAGGGCGCGAAGCTGGCCCTCTGCGCGCGCACGGAATCGACGCTTGCCGCCACAGCCGATGAGATCCGGCGCGAGACCGGTGTCGAGGTCCTGGCGCAGCCCCTGGACGTAACCGCCGAAGACAAGGTCCGGAGCTTTGTGCAAGCGGCGCTTGCACAATTCGGCCGCCTCGACGTGGTGGTGACCAACGCGGGTGGTCCGCCGTCGAAGCCTTTTGCCGCGACCACGGTTGAAGACTGGCAGCGCGCCGTGCAGTTGAATCTCATGAGTACCCTCTATTTCGCACGCGAGACCCTGCCCGTGATGCACAAGGCCAAGTGGGGCCGATTCATCACCATCACCTCGATCGCCGTGAAGCAGCCGATCGATGGCCTGGTACTCTCGAACGCCGTCCGCGAGGCAACGGTGGGCCTGGTGAAAACGCTCTCCAACGAATACGGGAGCGACAACGTTCTGATCAACAACGTCTGCCCGGGATTCACGCGAACGGCCCGCCTCGACGATCTTTCGGGACGCCTCGCGGCGAGCGAGGGTGTGGAACCTGCGGAGATTCACCGGCGCTGGTCCAGCCAGATTCCGCTCAGGCGCCTGGGCACACCCGAGGAGTTCGCGAACCTGGTGGTCTTTCTCGCTTCCGAACGCGCCAGCTACATCACCGGTACGTCGATCGCGGTCGACGGCGGATTCGCCAAGGGCGTCTTCTAAACATGGCGTCATAAGTCCGTTCGCATGTCATTCCGAGCGCAGCGAAGAGTCTCGCTCAGCAAAGAAAGGATATACGAGATTCTTCGCTGGGCTCGGAATGACCTGCTTGGGGGTTTTCAGCATCCACTTACGATGCTGAGTAAATGGCGGCACCTGGTTACGACTTCGGAAAATCCCATTTCGAATAATCTGAGGAACATCCTTGGCCGTCCTTTTTGGGCTTCTCGGAGCATTCTCCTGGGCCGGCGCTGATTTCCTGGCCCGGCACGTCTCGCGGCTCATCGGGCCCATACGCACGTTCATCCTGGCGCAATGCGTGGGCCTCAGCGCGCTCACGATCTATCTCGCCATCACCCGCGATCCGCACTGGCGTCTTGCGATAACACTTGCCGGTCCGGCGCGACGCGCGGATGACTGGGCGATGCTTGCCGCGATCCTGAACATCGTCGGCTCGATTTCCCTCTATCGCGCTTTCGCGATCGGCAAGATGGCGCTGGTCACACCTATCGCGGCGAGCTATCCGGGGCTCACTGTCGTCCTCGCGCTTGCTTCCGGCGAACGATTAAAGGCCAGTAGCACCGTCGGAATCCCGCTCATACTCTTCGGCATCATGCTGGCTGTGATCCCCATCGCGAGGGCCGCCGCGCAGTCTGCTGAAATCGCACCCCGGTCCGGCGTTCACGGCTCCCACGCGGGAGTGGGTTGGGCTCTGGCAGCGGCTTTCTGCTTCGGATTCGCCTTCTGGGTGCTTGGCTTTCATGTGACCCCGACGCTCGGCGGCGTGGTGCCCATCTGGATCATCCGGCTGGCCGGCGCCACGTTGATTGTTGGTCTCGCGGCGCGCCGGAAGTCGCGGCCGGTGCTTCCCCCTGGAGGTGTGCGATGGCCGCTGGCCGCCTCCGCCGTGCTCGACACCGCAGGGTTCGTCGCCACGACCTTCGGACTCGCTACGGGACGTGTTTCCGTGGTCACGGTCTTGACCTCGCTGTTCGGCGTGGTGATCATACTTCTCTCCTGGGTTCTGCTGAAGGAGCGCCTCCACTGGCGGCAATGGTGCGGCGTCGCGTTGATCTTCGCCGGTGTGGCGCTGGTGAGCGCCTGAAAACCAGCGGCTCCGCGAAAGATTAAACACAGCGCGGTCGTGAGCGGCAACCAAACAGCACATTTCACCACGGAGATCACGGAGGCCACAGAGCCCTTCTTCTCCGTGCTCTCTGTGCGCTCAGTGGTGTAATCTTTCCTCGCACATCTCTGCAGGCTTTCCGCAAGGCAAGCGCAGAGCCGCACGCCTATCTAGCCTAATTACCATTTATGTACAATCCTGTGATCCGACCGCGCCGCCATGGTCGTCAGGCCGCGCAGTGCAAAATCCCCATTGTCATGGGCGGGAGCAACTACATTGGTCCGCACCGCCGCCGCCGCACCGCTCCTTAGAAAATAATTCGCGCCGGAGATGTCAGATTTGACACGATTTGGCCCTTCGAGAGCAGGAATGTCCCCGAAAGCGCTTGATCTTCATATGGTTCTTGACGGTGGCCGAGGGATTGCACCTGAGGGATTCGCGCGGCTGCCTGGGCAGCCGCCGGACGTTCTGAAAGGGGGTGGTTCGCGCAAAGAGAGGTCAAACCGCCAATGTTCGAGAGATCACGGTACGTGCTGATTCATGTCTTGCCTGACGGCACGCCCAACGCAGTCCAACCCGTTTCAACCCTGGAGGAAGCCCGCCGCAAGCTGAAAGCGCTGATGGAACACGAGGACGGCGGCTGGCACGTTTTCGATTTGGAGGAGAACCGGAAAGTGGAGTCCCCCTGAAGGCCATGGTGGCCGGGGGTAGCTGAGGTCTTTGGCCTGATCCGGATCAGTGAAAACCGTCTGCCCCAAGACGCTGTACCAGTGCCCACCTGGAGATAACCGACAATTTCCCGCTCGCGCGGCATCTAACACAGTGAGAATCCGCCGGCGGTGACAGCACCCGCTGTGTGAGACACGGGGGTGCCCGGAGCGCCGGGCGTAGAAGGTGAGAATTTGACTCGGCACAGCATTCCCGTAGGACGGATCTCCGGGATTTCGATCGACCTCGACTACTCCTGGTTCCTGATCCTTGGCCTGCTTGCCTGGATGCTGGCGGTCGGCTACTACCCGGCCGAGTTCCCGCACTGGGAGCGCTCTGAGTACTGGCTACTGGGAATCGCGACTGCGCTCATGCTGTTCGCCAGTGTCTTGATCCACGAGCTGGCGCACTCGATGGTGGCCAAGAGTTTCGGACTTTCGGTTCCCCGGATCACGCTCTTCATTTTCGGCGGAGTCTCCCAGATCGCGGCGGAACCGTCCAGTGCCGCCGTGGAGTTCTGGATCGCAGTTGCAGGTCCGCTGACGAGCTTCGTGCTGGCTGCCATCTTCTGGCTCATCGCGCCGCACCTCGCCGCTTCCCCGCCCCTGTACGCGTTCGCAAAGTACCTGGCCTACATCAATTTCATTCTCGGGCTGTTCAACCTGATTCCCGGCTTCCCCCTGGACGGCGGGCGCGTCTTCCGGGCGATCGTATGGAGGATAACGGGCAAGTATCAGCGCGCAACTACCATTGCGGCCACCACGGGCCGATTCTTTGGCTTCCTCCTGATCTTTCTGGGCGTGTGGCAGGTATTGGCCGGGAATCTCATCAACGGACTCTGGATTGCTTTCATTGGCTGGTTCCTGGAAAGCGCGGCGGGAAGCCAGCTCCAGACGGAGGTTGTACGGAGTCTCCTTGGCCAGCACAAGGTGCTGGACGCCATGAAGCACGACTTCGTGCAGGTTCCGGGCGACGTTCCACTGCAGGAGATCATCGACAAACACATCCTGACCGGAGGCACCCGCTACCTGCTGGTGAATTCGAACGGTGGTCCGGCCGGCATGGTCACGATTTCGGGTATCGGCAAAGTGCCGCGCTCGGAGTGGCCCACCACCACGGCTTCGCAGGTTATGGTGCCCATTCAAGAGCTGGCCACCACTCGCCCCGACGCCGGGCTTTGGACGGCGCTCGAGGAGATGGGACGCGACGGCGTGAATCAACTGCCCGTGGTCGATGGAGGCAAGGTGGTAGGGATCGTCTCCCGCGACGATGTACTTCACTACCTGCGCGTTCTGCAGGCATTTGCCCGATGAGTCTAGCGCGGGCCGTAGCGCGGCCGTCCCGGCCGCTGTATCTGGGGGCGTCTCGCCCCCAGCCCCAGTGCGGGCGAGACGCCCGCCCGACAGCCGGCAAGATGCCGGCGCTACGTGCAGCCGGCGTCGCTCCATTATGTAGTTGGCCGATGCGTAGACGGAAAGCGGGCAAGATGCCCACGCTCCCAGGCAAAATCCTTTTGCACCCGAACATCGGTCCCTTACGTAATCCCATGCGGAGGGTTATCGCCACATGTGTGGGATGCGCATTATCGCTGTTCTCTGGTTCATTGCATTGCCGCAAGGCGTTCAAGCGCAGACGAACTCTTCCGCTCCCGCAGTCGAGGCTCCGAAATCCGCCCTAGTTCCGTCCGACACGCCGGCTGCGGCGCCCGCACCGCCCACAACGCCTGCCCCCGGCGCCCCGCTGACCGCCAACCAGATTATGGTCCGCGTGGCTGCCAATCAGGACCGCGCCGAAGCGCTGCGAAGCGAGTACATCTACCATCAGCACGTCCACGTCATGTTGCAAAAGGCCAATGGCACGCGGATGCGCGACGAGACCAGCGACTACCTCGTGACGCCCACTCCCGATGGCACCAAAAAGAACCTCACACACATTGAGGGCTACTATCGCCAGAAGGGACGCTATCTAGCATTCCACGGTGAGCCGGTGCCCGACGAGGACAGCGTCGACGGCGACATGGCGCACGACTTTCGCGACGATTTGACGAATGACAAGTCAAAAGACGGCTTGGCGAAAGACCTCTTTCCGCTGACCACCGACGCTCAGAAGGACTATGGCTTTCAACTCCTGGGCCAGGAAACGGTGCATGGCCGGCCCGCGTATCGTCTCAAGTTCGGTCCCAAGGACAAGTCGGACATCGATTGGGCCGGCGAGGCCTACATCGATGCCGCCGATTTCGAGCCGGTGCGCGTTTACACCAAGCTTTCGCGTCCCATTCCTTTCCTGATTCGCAAATTCCTTGTGGATCTGCCGGGTGTGGGTTTCGACGTGGAATACAGCCGGCAGCCGGACGGCGTGTGGTTCCCGGTTAGCTTCGGGACCGAGTTTCGTATTCGGGTTGTGATGTTCTGGGCCCGCAATATCATCATCTCGATGAGCAACGGCGACTTCGAGCACGCCCAGGTGCAGCACAGCCTGCGATTCGAAGG
This sequence comes from Terriglobia bacterium, assembly GCA_030038235.1. GTDB lineage: Bacteria > Acidobacteriota > Terriglobia > UBA7540 > UBA7540 > Gp13-AA77. Next base: position 31,405 of record JASHPE010000213.1, on the reverse strand, counting down.
CGAAGCGCCCGCCCCGCCTGCAAGCCCCGACGCAAGCTCGCAATCCGCATCCACGCTCCCGCCCCAGCCCTAACCGAATATCGGAGCTTCCCACCGGGTGAAAGTCAATACCTCATGCACGCCCGAGAAGCCTGAATGGAAGTCTACGGGCCGTAAGGCGACGAAGCTCCTCAGATTGTTCTTTCCAATATTTCCATTGAACAACGGACTTGAGCTCAAGGCTAAGGAGCTGAAAAACCACAAAGGGGTCATCAGCGGTGTTTGCACAGATCAGACACACTGGGTGAAATAACCCCGATTTACCTGAACGTGACGGAGATTCAGCGTGTGCAGGCGCCACAGAAGCGTTGAGCAAGCGTCCTCTGGCTAGCTTTACACCGTCAAGTCTTGTTTTTCCAATGGGTTACCGCCAAACCAGCGCAGAAATCTGACTCCCAAGTAGTACTGATCCGTCTGACGTGAGCCCATGCGCGGTGGTTTTCCACAGGCTAACCTCTCGATTCGCAGACGCAAAATAAATTTTCCCATTTTTCTTAGTTTTACCCACCGTCCCGCGCATCGAGTGTACGCTTGCATTGAGGCAGATCTCGTGGTCGTGACGCGCTAAGAGTGCAGGTTGGAAGCCTGCATGACGAGTGACCTGTAAACGAAGGGATTGTCCTACGACACGATGCCAACTGCAGGCCGCTTCCAAGTGCCTACGGGAATGGCAAAGCGGTGCGGCGCGAGAACAGAGCTGGAATGTCCTTTAGAATCAAGAGCGGATCGCTTGTGGATGGTGAGCGTCGGCTGAAATTGGTCCTCACTGGCCGACGCTTCGCATCCATAGCTCCGATTCCCGACGAAGCCGGAATGTTATTGAAAACAAGTAAGATGTTAAAATGTCTCGCCCATTGCAGATTAGCCTGTGTTGAGGACGGCAGAGCTTCGGTGTATCTTGCTCCATCGCGATTCCGCACCCATCGGAGGTAGCCAGTGCCATTTGCGAATCAGACCACGTCGTCATTCTCGCGGAACCGGGAATCCGCGCTTCAAAATATGGGCAAATCGTTCTCGTCTCGGATGCTGCTGCCGACGGCCCTGGCGATCCTGCTCGGCTGCGCTCAAGCCCCAACGCTCCGAGCCCAGCAGAACTCGAAGCTTAACGACAGCCTGCGGCAGATTTTCGCTAGTAGCGAATTCGCCGGGGAGCATTTCGGTCCGGCGCGATGGCTCAAAGGCGGCGACGCGTACGTCACGGCTGAGCCTTCGGCGTCGGTAAAGGACGCCTCTGACATTGTTCGTTACGAGACCGCGGCCGGCAAGCGCGAGGTGCTGGTTTCGGCGTCGCAGCTCATTCCTCCCGGCGCGAAGACGCCTCTCGCCATCGAGGACTATTCGCTCGCGGACGACCTCAACCGCGTGCTGATTTTCACCAACCCCACCCGCGTCTGGCGCCGCGCGACCGAAGGCGATTTCTGGGTGCTGGACCGCCAAACGGGCGCGCTCAAGAAACTGGGCGGGACCGCGCCGCCTTCGTCATTACAATTCGCCAAGTTCTCGCCCGACGGTTCCCGCGTGGCCTACGTTCACGACCACAACCTCTATTCCGAGAACTTGAAGACGGGCCAGATCGTGCTGCTCACGCGCGACGGCTCCGACACCATCATCAACGGCACGTCCGACTGGGTATACGAGGAAGAGTTCGACATTCGCGACGGCTTCCGCTGGAGCCCCGACAGCCGCCGCATCGCCTACTGGCAATTCGACGACAACGGCGTCAAGGATTATTCGCTCATCTACGATTCGGGCGGGCCGCATCGCATCGTAACCGGCATTCCCTATCCCGAGTACGGCGTCTATCCCACGGTTCAAAACTACGGCTACCCGGAGGCGGGGACCACCAATCCCGCCGCGCGCGTCGGCGTGGTCAGCGCCGACGGCGGTCCGACGGAATGGATGAACGTGCCAGGCGATCCGCGCGAGAACTACATCGCGCGCATGGAGTGGGCCGGCAACTCCGACGAGATCGCCATGGAGCACCTGAACCGGATGCAGAATACCAACGACGTGCTGCTCGGGAACGCGGCCACCGGCGCAATTCGCCAGCTTTATCACGATCAGGACGCTGCCTGGCTGGACGTGGTTGATAAGCTGCAATGGGTCCACGACGGCAAAGAGCTGTTATGGGAAAGCGACAAGGACAACTGGCGGCACCTTTACCTGATTTCGCGCGACAGCGGCGAAATAACCCCGGTGACGCACGGGGATTTCGACGTGGTCAGCGTGGAAGGCGTCGATCGGGACGACCAGTGGGTCTACTACATCGCTTCGCCCGACAACGCGACCGAACGTTACCTCTACCGGTCGCGACTGGACGGCACCGGCAGTCCCGTGCGCGTGACGCCGAACGGCGAGCCAGGAGTCCATTTCTACCAGATGGCGGCCGGCTGCGCCTGGGCCTTTCATACCGTGTCGAGCTTCGACGATCCACCGGCTACCGATCTCGTCCGCCTGCCCAATCACACGTCGGTACGCGTGCTCGCAGGCAACGCTGCTTTGCGCGAGAAGGTGAAGCCCTTCGTCGCCTCACCTGGCGAGTTCTTCCAGCTCGACATCGGCGACGGCGTGAAGGTGGACGCCTGGATGATCAAGCCGGCGCGCTTCGATCCGGCGAAGAAGTATCCCGTGCTGGTGTACATCTACGGCGAGCCCGCGGGACAAACCACGCTGCGCGCCTGGTCCGGGCGCGAAGCGCTCTTTCATCGCGCGCTGGCCAACGAAGGCTATATCGTGGTCAGCTTCGACAATCGCGGTACACCGGCGCCGAAAGGACGCGCCTGGCGCAAGGCCGTGTACGGATCGATCGGCGTGCTGTCGTCCAAGGACCAGGCGGCGGCCTTGCGCGCTTTCGAAACCGCGCGCCCTTACGTCGACCCGACGCGCGTGGCGGTCTGGGGATGGAGCGGCGGCGGGACTAACACGCTGAATCTCATGTTCCGATCGCCCGATCTCTATAGGGTCGGAATGGCGGTGGCGCCGGTGCCCGATCAGCGGCTCTACGACAGCATCTATCAGGAGCGCTACATGGGCCTGCCGCAGCAGAACGCGGAGGGCTATCGGTCCGGGTCCGCCATCAACTTCGCCGAGGGCCTGCGCGGAAGCCTGCTGATCGTCCATGGATCGGGCGATGACAACGTGCATTTCCAGGGCACGGAGCTGCTGGTCAACCGGCTGATCGAGCTCGGCAAGCAGTTCGACTTCATGGTCTACCCCGGGCGCACGCACTCCCTTTCAGAAGGGCGAGGCACCACGCTGCATGTGTACACGCTGCTCGCGCGGTACCTGGAGGAGCATCTTCCGGCGGGACCGCGTTGAATTCAGACCTAGCTAGACTCTCTACAGGCGGCCCTGGGTCTGAATTGCGACACGGCTCGACGCTTATGCTGGCTGTCACCGGCGCCTGTGAGGATGATCACAAGCTTCCGCAATCCTTCTTGCTAACCTCCAATTGCGGGGACCACCGGCCCGCGCGATGGAGGACAATCATGGGTAGCAATCATTCCGGAGCCGTGCTGGACAAGAGAGCCGACCTCGCTGGGCCAGGGATCGGCGATTATGACGAGCTTCAAGAGGTCCTGCCGAGCCATTACAAATCGCTTCTGGATCGGAAGGAAACGCAGCGGGCGATTTTCGCGGCCAAGAACTACATCGAACTGAACCTGTGCCGCGAGCTCGACCTGATGATGGTCACGGTGCCGCTCATCGTGGACGCGGAAAGCGGCGTCAACGACCTGCTCGATCGCGACGGCTCCCGCACACCGATCCAGTTTCACGTCTCCAACGACCGCGACGTGCACCCCGTAGATGCCCAGGTGGTGCAGGCGGCCACGAAGTGGAAGCGCATGGCGCTGGCCGAGTTCGGCATGAAGCCGGGCGAGGGTCTGTGTACCGACATGCGCGCCGTCCGCAAAGACTACTTCCTCGATCACGACCACAGCGCGTATGTAGACCAGTGGGACTGGGAGCGCGCCATCACGCCGGAGGATCGCAATCTGGGATTCCTCAAGGAGATCGTCAACCGCATCTGGAAGGTGATTGTGGGCGCCGAATGCTATCTGCACGAGTTGTTCCCGCAACTGAAGTCGGAAAAGTATCCGAATCTGCCTGAAAAGCTCACGTTCATGCACGCGGAAGACATCCTCGAGATGTATCCCAACCTGCCACGCAAGCAGCGCGAGACGAAGATCCTCCAGGAATTCCCCGCGGTCTTCATCATCGGGATCGGCTGGCCGCTCGCGGACGGTTATCCGCACGAAATGCGTGCCGCCGATTACGACGACTGGATCACCGAGACGCGCTCGGCGGCCGGCCGGCTCCGGCACGGACTGAACGGCGACATCCTGGTGTGGAATCCGGTCACAAAGCGCCGCCACGAACTGAGCTCGATGGGCATCCGTGTGGATGCCAGCTCCCTGATGCAGCAACTTGAGATGTCGAATCAACTCGACTTCCTCAGGTTCCCGTATCATCAGGGAATTCTGCGCCACCAGATTCCGCTCAGCATCGGCGGCGGCATCGGACAATCACGCACGCTGATGCTGCTGCTGCGCAAGGCTCATCTGGGCGAGGTCAGCGTCACCGTGTGGCCGAAGATCCTCAAGGACATCTGCGCCGCGAAGAACATTCACGTTCTGGAATAAGATTCGTGCGCCGGAGGGGCAGAGGGCGGAGCACCGGCGGTAGCACAGCCACTCCTGGCTGTGCTCCTGTACTCCTTCATCTGTCCCGAGCACAGCCAGGAGTGGCTGCGCTCCTGTACTCCTTCATCTGTCCCGAGCACAGCCAGGAGTGGCTGTGCTACCGTGCTTACGGGCCGACCTCGATCCCTTTCGCGAAGTTCCCGTTCCGCTCCGGCACGAAATGCACGGTCACCTGTCTGTTCTGCATGCCCGCAAGATCGCTCAAGGTGGCGCTCCGTCCGTTCGCTCGAATCAGGGTATTGGCGGTCACGCGGAACTCGTACTTGGTCTCGGCGGGCGCCGGCGCTGCCGAGACGTCAGTGTCTGTGGCGGTAGTGGATCCATTCGCATCCTGCGTCACGACGGTGGCGCCGCTGATGTTGGAGGAGTGCCCGACACCCTGCTCCTTCACGACCAGCAATCCTTCGTCCGGCCTGACCAGCGAGATCGTTCCGGTAATCGACTCTGGATTGCCAAATCCGCTCCGGCGGTCCGAATTCGGCGCGACGGGCGTCTGCTGGCTCGCATTCGCCACGGCCAAGCCGCTCGCGAGCAGGCTTACCACTGCTATCGTGCCGAAGACGCGTAATCTGGTTTTGCTCATCGAAAGCCTCCGATTTCAGACAATCTCCCTTGTTAAAGGAAGCACTCTGCCTGCCAAAGATTGGTTCGATCCCCCTGATGCGGTAACTAGCATATCGTGAATGGCTTACGGACATACCTGCTTCTTTACGGGGCCTATTTTCGGGCTTGCGTCCTGGTAAGTTCTTTATACCGATTGGCTTCACAGTGTCGGGCGTAGGGGCCGCCCTTACGCCTGCCATCGGGACCCCACCCGCGCGAGTTATAATGTGGACCGTGAACTCCGTCCTGGAACTTAATTCTGAACAGCGCGCGGCAATCGAGCACGGGCAAGGTCCGCTCCTGATCATTGCCGGACCAGGCAGCGGCAAGACGCGCGTGATCACGGAGCGCATCGTTCACCTGCTCGATGGCCACGGCGTGTGCGGCCATGCGGGCGCAGCCGAGTCTGTGGATCCGGAGAACATCCTGGCCCTAACGTACACGGAGAAGGCAGCCGGCGAGATGAGCCATCGCGTCCGGCAGGCGCTTCCGGATCTCCAAAAGCTTCCAACGATTAACACGTTCCATGCCTTCTGCGTGGAAGTACTGAAGCAGCACGATTTCAACCAGCAATTGCTCGACGAGATCGATCTCTGGATCTTCCTGCGCTGGCGCCTGCGCTCACTCGCGCTCGAGCACTATCTGAAGCTCGCCGAGCCGGGCGCATTTCTCCACGATCTGAATGAATTCTACTCGCGCTGCCAGGACGAATTGGTTGAGCCAGACGATTTCGCCGCCTACGTGGCGAAGTGCCGCGATCAGCTCGCAGGGCGGACGCTCGACGCGATGGAGACAGCCGAACTCGCAAAAAAAGGGGAGCTGGCGCGCGTGTTCCGCCGCAGCCGCGAGTTGATGGAGGAGGCGGGCTGCACCAGCTTCGGCAGCCTGATGAGCAAAATGCTGCGGCTTTGGGACCAGGAGCCGCAGGTGCTGGACCGTCTGCGGCGGCGCTTCCGCTACGTCCTGGTGGATGAGTATCAGGACACGAACTACGCGCAGGTGGAGATTCTGCGGCGTCTGCTGGCGCCGCCCTACAACATCACCGCGGTGGGCGACGACGATCAGGCCATCTATCGATTCCGCGGCGCTTCGAGCGGAGCCTTTCAGATGTTCGACCGCGGCTTTCCGGGCCACGCGACCGTCTACCTGAACCGGAATTACCGCTCCACGCGGCGCATCTTGCGCGTCAGCCAATCGGCGATCGAGAAGAACGAAGGCCGCTACGAGTCGAAGCCGCACCTTCGCACCGAGAATCCTGAGGGCGAGCGCGTCTTTCTGCTGGAATCGCCCGACACGCGGGCCGAAGCGGCTTGGGTGGCGGATGAAATCGAGCGGCTGCACAAGCGCGGGAAGCGCCTCGGCGAAATCGCGGTGCTTTATCGCAGCCACGCGCATCGCGAGCGCCTGGTGGAGCAGTTCCGCGCGCGCGGCATCGCCTTCAACATCCGCGGCCTCTCGATCCTCAGGACGCCGCTGGTGCGCGAACTGCTCGCCTATCTGCGCCTGATCTATTCGCTGCACGACAACATCAGCCTGACGCGCGTGCTGCTGGCCCCGCGCTGGCAGTTCCCTGAAGCGCTGGCGCAAGACGCGCGACGCCGCGCCAGCCAGAACCGGTCGTCGATCTACACGGCGATCCGCTCGACCGAGCAGACCCTCTTCGCCGCCGACTTGCGCCGCACGGGATGGTACGAACTCGAGAAGCTATTGGCGAAGCTGCGCGAGATCGCGCGCGTCTCGCCCATGCCGGCGTTGTTCGATCGTCTTGTGGCGGCATTGGGAATCCAATACCCCGATCATAGCCGCGAGGCCGGCTACTTGAAGGCATTCCACGAATTCCTCAAAGCATGGCAGGAAAAGCACGAGCATGGCCTCGGGCCGGTGGAGCGCGATGAGGACGGCGCGCCGCGACCGATCGACTCGTTCATGGACTATTTCTCGTTCTTTCTCGACGCCGGCGGGCAGATCGAAGCTCCGGAGCCTCGCGACACGGCCAACGCGGTGCAGATGATGACGGTCCACGCTGCCAAAGGACTCGAATTCCCCGTGGTCTTCGTGCTGAGCGTCGGCCGGAGTCGATTTCCGACGAACGAGAAGAAGCCGGTGATCGAATTCCCGGACGCGCTGCGCAAGGACCCCGTGGCGCCGCCGGGGATCCATCAGCAAGAGGAGCGGCGCCTGTTCTACGTGGCCATGACGCGAGCGCAGGAGCGCCTTTACGTATCGAGCATCGGGCCCGTTGGTCAGAAGCCTTCGCTCTTCATCAGGGACCTGCTCTCGAATGCCGTCGTCGCGGCTCGCGATATCGAACGCATTCAGGTGCCGGTGCAACCGGAGAGCGCGAGGCCTGCCACGCCCAAGCTCGATCCCGCGGCCAATCAGCACGTGCTGCTTTCGGAGCGCGCTCAGGCCGTCAGCGCCTCCGGCAATGGGCAAGGCTTGCTGTTCCCGGAGATGCAAGCGGATGGCGGAGCGGATTCGCTCCATCCCGACCTTGAAGCGTGGGCGAGGCTGCCTGTCGCCGATGGCGGCGAGCGCAACAATCCGCTGGTGCTGAGCGCCACGGCGATCGAGACATACCAGAATTGTCCGCTGCGCTTCAAGCTCAGGAATCTTCTCAAGATTCAATCGGAGGCGCAGGCCTCGCTAACGTTCGGCGCGCTGATGCACGAGAGCGTCCGGCATTATTTCAGCCTGCGCGAGACGGGAATCCCGCGATTTGAGGACTTGGAGCAGTTTTTCCTCCGCGCCTGGAAGAATGTGGGCTACGAGGATCAATATCAGGCCGAGCGCTTCAAGCAGAACGGGCTCGAACTGCTGCGGCGCTTCGTGGAACAGCAGAACGCCCGCCCGGCGCCGGCGAACCTTGTCAGCGAGCAGGGCTTCGGCTTCGACATCGACGACGTCCGCGTGCAGGGCCGGATCGATCAGATTCAGACGCGCGCGGCGGCTGAGTCCGGCAAGGCGGCGACGGATCAGAAGCCCTCGACACGCGCGGCTTCAGTGGACGCGAAGCTGGAATTGCGATCGCCGGACGCAGAAGCGCAAGCCGGGCCGTTCCCGCGAGGGACCGAAGTGGAGCTGATCGACTACAAGACGGGGCGGCCAAAGTCGCAGAAGGACGCGGACACCAGCCTGCAACTCTCGGTCTACGCGCTGGCTGCCGAACGCACGCTCGGACTCCGACCGACGCGGCTGACGTTCTACAATCTCGGCAACAACGAGGCCGTTTCCGGCGTTCGCACTCCGAAGGACCTCGAGGATGTGGTGAAGGAGATTAGCAAGGTGGCCGCCGCGATTCGTGCCGGTCAATTCGAGCCCGCGCCGGGTTTCGTCTGCCGGCGATGTGATTTTACGGCGCTGTGTCCGACACAGGAAGAGTCTTAGCATGGTCGATTGGATCACCGCCGCGGCCGCCCTGCTGATCGGGGGCGCGATCGCCTGGATCGCCGCTCTCATCCGGCTCCGTCATGCTGAACGCCGCGCGGTTGCGGCCGAGGTGGACGCCGATGGTTTGCGTCGCCAGCAGACAGCCGACCGGCAGGAGATCGCCGTGCTGCGCGGGCGGCTCGAAGCCGAACAAACGGCGCGGGTGGCGGCGCAAACGTCGCTCGATGCAGAACGTGGCAACCTGGAAGCACAGCGGCGCTTGTTGAATGAAGCCCAGGCGCGGCTGGCAGACACGTTCAAGGCGGTCTCGGGAGACGTGCTGGCCACGCAAAGCGAATCGTTCCTGAGGCTGGCGCAGCAGCGATTCAACATCCTGCGCGCCGAGGCCGAGGGCGACTTCGCGGCGCGCGAAAAAGCCATCGAAGCGCTGGTGGGCCCGCTCAGCGAATCGCTCAAGGGCTACGACGAGATGGTGCGCAAGCTCGAGACCGCACGCTCCGAGGCTTACGGCGCGCTCGCCGGCGAGATCAAGGGACTGCTTTCGGCGAATGAGACCTTGCAGCGCGAGACCGGCAATCTGACCGCGGCTCTCAAGGGCGGATCGCAGGCGCGCGGACGCTGGGGTGAGATGACGCTGCGCCGCGCCGTGGAACTTGCGGGCATGGCGGAGCACTGCGACTTCAACACGCAGGAGACGCTCTTCGACGAAGGCGGGCGGCTGCGGCCCGATCTGATCGTCAAGCTTCCCGGCGGCCGGCGCATCGCGGTGGATGCCAAGGCTCCTTTGCAGCCGTTCCTCGACTCCCTCAATGCGGCCGGCGACTCAGACCGCAGCCAGGCGCTCGCCAACTACGTTCGCCTGGTGCGCGCGCATTTGAATCAGCTCGCGGGGAAAGCGTATTGGGAGCAACTTCAGCCTTCGCCGGAGATGGTGGTCCTGTTTCTGCCCGGTGAATCGTTCTTCAGCGCTGCGCTCGAAGGCGACCGCTCGCTGATGGAAGACGGTGTGCAAAAACGCGTGGTGATCGCCACGCCGACCACGCTGATCGCGCTGCTGCACGCGGTGGCGTACGGATGGCGGCAGGATCAGGTGGAGAAAGGCGCGCAGCAGGTCAGCGATCTGGGCCGGCAGCTCTACGATCGATTGCGCGCGTTCGCCGGACACTTTGCCGAAGCGGGATCGGGTCTGAAGAAAGCTGTGGAGTCTTACAATCGCGCGGTGGGATCGCTCGAAAGCCGCGTGCTAACCACAGCGCGGCGATTCAAAGAGTTCGGCGCGGCCGGCGGCGACGAGATCCTGGAAGTTGAAGCGGTTGACGAGACGCCGCGGCGCTTGAGCCCGCCTGAATCGGCCGCAGAGCCGGCCGCGAAGATCGAGAAGCCATCCTGATCCAGACGCAATCGCGAGGAAAAGCGCCCTTAAAAAACTTCGGGGATGCATCGCTGCATCCCCGAACGTTCCGTCTGAATGTCCCGAAGAAGTTATCTCTTCTTCTTGGCTTTCTTCTTTGCTGGCATTCTATTCTCCTCTCATTCGTTTTCAATTCTTCCGCCAGCAACGGCTGGCGGAGCGCGTTGTCAGTTTCAATGTATAGTGAGTGCATCAGCACTTGTCAAGAAAAAAGTGATGTCATCGAGTGGCGCAACGTCGATAATTTCTTCTTCATTGGCCCGATGTGAGTCGATTTCGATCCAATCGTGAGCGACGATGCACGTGAAATTCGAACATGAGCCTCACACCGGGCACGTGCCCGTTGCCGATTGGAACCGTTTCGCGCGTCGTTTGCCATCGGGATTCTGTTCGAGCGCGTTCAATCGCGCGTAGCGCGACTCCTGCGATCTGCATCATAATCAGGGACTGAGGCTGCCGGAGACTCCTATGACACATTCTCTTCGTCGATTCGCCTTGCCTGCTTTCCGATTGGCGCTGGTTTGCTCGATTGCGCTCCTTCCCGCCATCGTCTTGGCGTTTTCATCTCAGGACGCGCAGGACGCGCAGCAAGCGCCCGCCAATCAGGGCACCACGTTGAGGGTCAACGTGAACGTGGTGAACATCTATGCCGTGGTGCGCGACCACAAGCGGCTTGTTCCCGATCTCAACAAAGACGATTTCGAGGTGCTGGAGGACAACGCTCCGCAGGAGCTCAAGTACTTTTCCAAGCAGACCGACACGCCGCTCACGCTGGTGCTGGCCATCGACACGAGTCCCAGCCAGGGGAACGTGCTGATGGCGGAGCAGGCGGCGGCCAAACAGTTCGCCAGTCAGATCCTGCGTCCCAAGGACGCCTTCGCCGTGCTGCACTTTGACGTGGACGTGGAGCTTCTGCAGGATTTCACCGGGTCGCTCTCCTACATCGACAAGGCGATCGACACGACCCAGATCAACGGCGGCGGCGCTCCGGTGGCGGGCACCTTCCCCACCACGGGAGGCGCCACGCACCTTTACGATGCCGTGTACCTGGCGTCGCACGACATGCTGCGCAGCGAAATCGGCCGCAAAGTGATCATCCTGCTGACCGACGGTGAGGATGAGGGCAGTAAACTGACCCTTGACCAGGGTCTTCAGGCGGCGCAGCAGGCGGACGTGATCATCTATTCGATCCTGATTTCAGACCGGCGATTTTATGCGCGGGCTGGAATCGGCTACAGCGGCGAGGGAGTTCTGAACAAGCTCTCCAACGACACCGGCGGCCGCATGTTCCGCGCCAACAATCAAAGCAATACCAACGAGGCGTTCAACGAGATCGCCAACGAGCTGCGAACCCAATATCTGCTCGGCTACACGCCCTCCAACAACAAAGCCGACGGCACTTATCGTCGCATCAAGGTGCAAGTGAAGACGGGCCACTACGACGTGCAGGCGCGGCGCGGCTACTACGCCCCGTCAAGCTGATTCAAGCTGATTCAATTGATGATCGATTTGACGTGGCACGGGCGTCCGGCCCCTGGATGGCCACGGCCAGGATGGCCGTGCCACGTCAATGCCAGGTGCGGCGACGCCGGCTAGCTGGAAGGTGAAGGCGCGAAGTAGCCGGTCTTGGCGCGGACCCGCAGACCCTTCTGGTCAACGTCCACAGTGATCTTGCGGAAAGTTCCGTCGCGTTTATTGTTGGTGGGGGTGTAAGCCAGGCTGTATTGGCTGCGCAACTCAGAGGCGATCTCCCTGAAGTTCGATTCGAGGTCGCTGGCTTCGAAAGGGAAGAAGACTTTGCCGCCGGTTTCGCCGGCAAAGTACTTGAGGATCTTGTCGCCGGAGCTGTACCCGTTCGGCGTACCGTTGCCGGCCGTGTTGGTGCCGCTGTTGTTGGTGCTGATGGCGTAAATGATGGCTTCCGAGCGCTCGGCCATCTCCAGGGCCTCAGTGCGCGATCGGCCGCTGTTCGTGTCCTTGCCGTCGCTCACCACAATAAGAACGCGGCGCAGATAGGGCTCGGACGCACCACTGGCATCGGTGTCGTTAAGACTCACCATCTTCTGCTTGCAGGCGTAATAGAGGGCGTCGTAAAGGGAAGTGGTGCCGCCGGCAGCCAGACCGCGAATGGCATTCGAGAGTTTTTCAACGTCGTCGGTGTAATCCTGGACGAGCTGGGGCTCGACGTCGAATCCCACCACAAAGGCCATATCTTTGCCGGGCCGGATGGCTTCACTCAGGAAATCGACGGCGGCCTCCTCTTCAAAATGCAGCCGCTCGGAGACGCTGTTGCTGGTGTCGATCAGCACTCCGATGCGCAGTGGCAGATCGGTTTCTTTGCTGAAGAAGCTGATCGGCTGAGGCTGGCCGTCTTCGAGGACGCTGAAGTCGCTCTTGTCGAGGTCCGGCACGGTTCGTCCCTTTTTGTCGGTCACGGTGAAAAGCACGTTAACCAGGTTCACCTGGACCCGGATCCGACTTTGCGAGGAGGCCTGGGGAGCGGAAGCTTGCGGGGTTGAAGAATCCGGCTTCAGGATCGGCGCGCTGGTCTGCGCGGCGGCCGCCGCTGCGCACACCAAGAGCAACGACGCGGCGGTCCAGGCTTGTCTCATGGGGATTGCCTCCAGACCGATTATAGGAACGCGCCCGCCGGAGCGTCAAGGAAGGGTGGCGCTTACGTTCTGCCTGTGGTGCAGGCATCCTGACTGCGACTCGCTCACCCTGCCTTGCTGCTCTTTCGCAGGCAGGATGTCTGCACCACAAGCAGGAGTTCGGTCAGGAGCGCCGCCTTGCGGGACGATGCTTTTGCTGATACTCGTCCAGGTCCTGGTTGGACACGGTCCAGTGGCGAGCCAGCGGTTGTTCGCTGGTTTCCTCGCTGAGGGCGCGTTGCAGGCTGCGATAGCAGAAGTCCGCTGCATCCTGGTACGGCAGGCGCTTTTCGAGGAAGGCCTGGTTGAGAATGGAAAGCGTGAATTCGCGCGTTTCAGAACGCGGACCCAGGACCCGATAGGAATATTCCCGGCTGCGCGCCTTGGGCTCAAACCCCAGGTATTGTATCTGCATTGCGGTCTCACCCTGGCAGGAAGATCGCCCGCGCCCCGGCTGGAGCGCGGGCGGATTGAATCAAGGGTTAGATCTTCGTTACTTGCTCGGCCTGCAGGCCCTTGGGACCCTTGGTCACAGTAAACTCCACCGATTCGCCTTCGCTCAGCGACCGGAAGCCGCCGGCTTGGATGGCGGAGTGATGCACGAAGACGTCAGCACCGGAAGTGCGCTGGATGAATCCGTAGCCCTTCTCGTTGTTGAACCATTTCACCGTGCCTTGTTCTCTGTCCATAATTGTGTTGTTTTCCTTTTCGATTTTTAATTTCTTGTTCTGCTCTCGCAACCAGTCCCCAAAAAACAAAGAGTCCAGCAAACCAGAAGTTTGTGGACTCGCGCTAATCCGGTGATGGGCCACAAAAACCGATCAAGACAGCTCAGTATACACGCTTCGACCTCGTTTGACAATGGATTATTGGGGCTCACGAAGTGCAGCGATGCCAAAGCACCGTAGCACGGGCATCATGCCCGCTGTGGCGCGCACATCTCGTCCGCGCAAGCCTTGAGGCGCGACACCTCAGCTACAGCGGCCGGGGACGGACGCGCTACGCCCTCACTATATTCTGCGATCCTCAATGATTCAGCCTTTCCTCCTGATAGAGCCTTGCCGTATGCTGCGCGGCCGCCACGGTCAGCATGACCGCCATAGCGGCGATCGCCACACATCCGCCGAAATCGAGAAGGCTGTACGATGTCCCGAGCACGCGCGTCGAGGGGCGGAACCACAGGACGAGGTTTGCGGTCCCAAGCAGGATGCGAATCTCCGTCGGGCCCAGCCTCCAGAAGGATAATCTGAAAGCCGCGAGGGTATACGTCGCCAGATAAACTTCGATGGCGAGCATCAGGAAGACCACCAGCATGCCGGCCGCAACGCGCCAGTCGAGATAGCCTGACGCGGCCAACCCGCCCATCAGGAATAGCGCGCCGAAGGTGTCGAGCATGTGATCGACGTAGAATCCATATCGCGGACGCTCGAGATTCCTGACGCGCGCCAGCGTGCCGTCGAGGCTGTCTCCGAGCCAGTTGAGCGCCAGACACGCGGTGGCGGCGAGCAATCCGCTCGAGTTCCAGCGTGCGAGGAAGTACGCGAGGCCGGTCAGGAACGAGGCCCCGAATCCGAGGAGCGTCAGATGGTCGGAATTCACTCTGGATGGCGTACGCTCGGCCAGCCAGACCAACAGTCGCCGCTCGAGCCCTGCCGAGACGGCGTTCTGATCGCGTCTCGCATGCTGAAAGGTGGTGGCCGGCGGCCGGGCCGTTCGTCCGCTGTCTGTTCCGATGCCGTTCTCAGCGCGAGCAAAATCATCAAGCAAGTGTGCTGACATATTGACCTCCTGAACGTGATCTTTCACGCGTCGACGTTAGCGAGCCGTGGTCAGGAGATCAATAAACGCGGTCTTGAGATTATGTGAAGATTTAATAGACCTGTAAGGCGCTGGATCCAAAGGAAGGTTGCGGCGAAGCTAACCCGCAGGCTAATTCTCAGGCTTGCCGAGTACAATCTGGCGGGCAAAATCTACCAGAAAGGCGGGATCCGGTTCCACGCTTCTCCCGGTTGCTTCGGCCAACTTCATCAGAAAACGCACTTCGTTGTCGGATGGCTTCAGTTGGAGTGGGGGTTTTGGGTCGGACGCGCGGCGGCAAGGACGCGTAGAGGCGCCTTCCGATTCCTCGGCGTAAAACAACCAGTAGAGCGGCACCTCCAAGGCAGCCGCAAATCGCTCGAGGGTTTCAAGCGTGGGGATGGAGTATCCCAGTTCGACGCGAGTGATGAAAGAGCGCAGCAACCCGCTGGATTGCTCCATGTCGGCGCGCGTCATCCCTCTTTGTTGTCGAAGTTGTCGGAGTCTCTCGCCAATTAGCATCATCGTGCTCCCATGGCGTCCTCGGAACCTTGGCCTTCGGACAGCCACCCGCAACGCCTGAGAGCATTTTGCGCGCCAAATTCACCCAAATGGTCGATCTGATTTAAGACGAACGTGATCAGCAACTTGCAATCGCACGGTCGTCGCCCGGGCGCCGGGAAACCCCAAGTAGTCACTCCGAAGTGACGAGATCGGAACCGTCACAGTCGCGCTTACGGCACTCCGGCGGCTTTAGCGGGTGTTTGACTGCGCCTCAAGAGAAGCGCCGTCTTGGATTTCACAGATCTCCCGGGTGACGGCGGCGACCACGGCGGGAATCGCGCCTTCGAGTTCCGCTGAGAGCCCGATTCCGGCGGCGAAGTCGCGGCCTTCGACCACGTAGACGATCAGCCGTCGCGGAAGCTGGTCGAGCGACCGCGCGACCTCCAAGCCTTCGTAGAGCCCGAAGGCGTGCGTCGACCCTCGAAAGAATTCAGCCGGCAGGGGCTCGCGGCCGGCGTCAAAGCGATGCAGGGTTCCGGGCGCGCCGCCGCATCGGGCAGCATCGATCACGATCGCGGCATCTGCGCCTTTCCACGATTCCATCAACTTCCCGCCTTCGCCGCTTTGCTCCAGAACCTCGACGCCTTCGTGTGGCTGCTTTTTAACGCCGCGGGCCACAAGCAAGCCGGCGGCGTCATCGCGGGCGTATTCGTTGCCGATTCCGATGACGAAGATTTTGGCCATGGCGCGGCCCCGAGGGTAGAGCGGTTATCCACGATCGATCGTCAGCTTCAGGAAGTGCGTGGAGCAGGAAATGCACGGATCGTAGTTCCGGACAGCCTGCTCGCATTGCCATTGCAGCTCGGCCTCGGGCAGATGGATGCGCGGCTCAACAAACTGGCGCAGGTCCTGCTCGATGGAGTTCTGATTCTGCGAAGTCGGCGGAACGATCTTGGCCTCGAGGATCGTTCCCTGATCGTCGATCCGGTATCGATGATAGAGCGATCCGCGCGGGGCTTCAGTGCAGGCGCATCCGGTAGCGGCCCGCGGCTCTACCTTCACGGCCGGACTCTCCGGAGGCTCGTACTGTGCGATGATTCGCAGCGCCTCCTCGCAGGCGTAGAGCGTCTCGACCGAGCGCACCACGATGCTCCTAAACGGATTTTTGCAGACCGGACCAAGTCCGGCCTCACGCGCCACCTGCTGGATTGATTCCGGAAGCCGGTCGAAATTCAGGCTGTACCGCGCAATCGGCCCGACGCAATAAGGCGGCGACCCGGCGAGCACCGAATGCAGTGACGTCGAATGCTCCACGTGCTGTTCCTCGAAGCGCTTCTCATAGTCCTGAACGCCGATGTCGAGTCCGCGGTTCGAAACGATTCGGCCCTCGTTGAAGGGATACTCGTCAGGATGCCGCAGCGAGACGAACAGATAGTCGGGCTCGAAGTCCGGGAATTTTAGGGTGGCGACCCAGCGCACCGTCTCCAAGGCCGCGTCGCGCGCCCACTTCAGGTGCTCCGCCAGCTCTGCCAGGTCGCGTTGGGCGGGCAGCTTGTAGAACCCGCCGACGCGCACGTTGATAGGATGGATTTCCCGGCCGCCCAGCAGATTCACGATCTCGTTGCCGGTCTTTTTGAGCTTCAGCCCGCGCTGGACTGCGTCTGGATGGTCCTTGGCGAGTTGGATGGCGTCCTCATAGCCCAGAAAATCCGGCGCATGGAGCATATAGACGTGCAGCACGTGGCTCTCGATCCACTCGCCGCAATAAAGCAGGCGCCGCAGCGAGCGGAGTTGTCCCTCGACCTTTACGCCGCAGGCGTTCTCCATGGCGTGGCAGGAGCTCATCTGATAAGCGACCGGGCAGATACCGCAAATGCGGGCCGTGATGTCGGGCGCCTCGCGGAAATCGCGCCCGCGCATGAAGGCTTCAAAAAAGCGGGGCGGCTCGAAAATCCTGAACTGGACGTCGGCCACGGTCTTGCCTTTGAGCTTGACGTAGAGCCCGCCCTCGCCTTCGACTCGCGCCAGAAAATCGACTTTAATGGTTTTGTTCTTCATGATCTTCGCTTTCGCGGCGGAACGCTTCGGCGTAACTGTTGTAACTGCGGAATGCACGCAGCAGATCGGGTTCTTTCGCTCCCAATTGCACCCAACCCTTCGCGAGCGCGGCGGTATTGGGCGATTCCATGGGGCCGTAGCAGCCATAGCAGCCGCGGTTGTACGACGGGCAGAGCGCGCCGCAACCCGCGTGCGTGACCGGACCCAGACAAGGCGTACCGTGCGCCACCATCACGCACACCGTCCCATGGCGCTTGCATTCCGTGCAAACGCTATGCGATGGAATGTTCGGCCGTCTTCCGTTCAGGAGTGCGCTCAGCACTTCCACCAGTTGATGCTTGTTGATCGGGCAGCCGTGCAGCTCATAATCCACGCGGACGTGGTCCACAATGGGCGTGGACTTGTTGAGCGTCTCGATGTATTGCGGCGTGGCGTAAACCATGGAGGTGAAGTCGCGAACATCTTTGAAATTGCGCAGGGCCTGAATGCCTCCTGCGGTGGCGCAGGCGCCGATTGTGATCAGGAAATTGGAGACGCGCCGCACGTGGTGGATGCGCTCGGCGTCGTGCGCGGTGGTGATCGAACCCTCCACCAGGGAAACGTCGTAAGGCCCCTTGACCACGGCGCGCGAGGCCTCAGGAAAATTCGCGATTTCCACGGCGCCCGCCACCGCCAGCAGTTCATCTTCGCAGTCGAGAAGACTTAACTGGCAGCCGTCACAGGAGGCGAACTTCCAGACCGCGAGCTTGGGTTTTATACGGCCAGGCATGTTCCCTCCATCTCAGCGGTTTGCCGTGGGCGACCGTCGGCCAGCAGCACGTCCACCACCCTGAGCACCTCAGGCACCGCACTCATCGCGGCCTCCGAGAGGTTCTCCGAAAATTCGTAGGCCGCGCCTTTCACCGACACCAGCACCGCCTCCGGGGCTCTTCCAAACAGCGCTTTTGCATAACGAATAAGCGCCGGCGGATCGAGGCGATGCGAAAGCGCGGCCTCAAGCCGGTTCACGCCGTCAACACGCTCCACTCGGACCTCGCCGGCGGGCTCGCCTCGAGCGGCGTCAATAAAGATCACGCGCTCCGAATGCGCCACCTGAACGGCAACTTCAGGCGTCAACTGATGACATGCCAGAAGATCGGCGGAGTCCCCCAAGGCCCGGTCGCGTAACTGTTCGATGACATGCCAGCCGAAGCCGTCATCGCCGCGCAGCGGGTTTCCTATTCCGATAATCAGCGCGCGCGGCATCAGTTTCTCCTCAACTCGCGAACGAGCGTCCCATCGCGAGCCACCACCTGGACCAGCATCGGCATCTGCCCCACCGCATGCGTGGAGCAGCTCAGGCAGGGATCGAAAGTGCGAATCACGGCCTCGACGCGGTTCAGCATGCCCTCGGAAATCTGGTCGCCGCTCACGTAGTGCCGCGCCGCCTGCAGAATGCCGCGGTTCATCGCCATGTTGTTATGGCCCGTGGCGATGATCAGGTTGGCCCACGTGATCAAGCCTTCGTCGTCGATCTTGTAGTGATGAATCAGCGTGCCGCGCGGCGCTTCCGCCACCCCGATGCCCTCCCGCCGATTCGGTTCCGCGACGGCGCGCACATCTTTGCTGAGAATCTTCGGGTCCGCGAGCAGTTCCTCGATGCGTTCGATCCCGTGCAGAATCTCGATCAGGCGCGCGTAGTGGTAGTGGAATGAGCTCAGAACGGCGCCGCGACCCATTTCCCTGAACTCCGCAAGCTCCTGGTCGGCACGAGTGGTTCCGCAGCGGCTGACAATGTTGAGTCGCGCCAGTGGGCCCACGCGGTAGAAGCCATGCTCGCTGCCAGCGGGCTTGTAGTAGGGGAACTTCATGTAGGTCCAGGGCTCCGAAACCTCGCCGATGAACTCAGCGTAGCGTTGCGGGTCAAGCTGATCGTGGATCAGGTTTCCAGTTTCGCCCCGCAGCCTGAGCTTGCCGTCGTAGGTCTCCAGTTCGCCGTTGGGACCGACCAGCCCGAGGAACATCGACGGGAAATTCGCGAAAGTGCGAATCTCCTCGCGGAAGCTCTCGATAGTCCGCTTGAACCAGTCCAACGTGCGCTGCACACGGCTCAAGGCCTCGGGAATGCCGGCCAAAATCCGATCGCGGCGCTCCGCCGTCAGCGGCTCGGCCACCCCGCCCGGCACCACCCAGCCGGGATGTATGCGTCGGCCGCCCAGCGACTCAATGATCTGCTGCCCGAATTGCCGCAAGCCGACGCCATCGTGCGCCAGGGCCGGGTGCGCCGCCGCAACCCCGAAGAGATTGCGCTCGCCAGGATCTGCTTCCATACCGAGCAGCAAGTCCGGGGAAGAAAGGTAAAAGAAGCTCAAAGCGTGCGACTGGATAATCTGCGCCAGGTTCATCACGCGCCGGAGATTGGCCGCTGTCTCCGGGATGCTCACCGCGAGGATGGCGTCGCAGGTTTTGGCGGAGGCGATCAGGTGGCTGACCGGGCAGATGCCACAGATTCGCGACATCAGATAGGGCATTTCGAAGAAGCGGCGTCCTTCGCAGAACTTCTCAAAGCCGCGAAGCTGCGTGACGTGGAAGTGCGCCGCCTCCACCGCGCCTTCATCGTCCAAGTGCAAGGTGATCTTGGCGTGTCCTTCCAACCGCGTGACGGGATCAATGAGAATTTGCCGGCCCATAGCTAACTTGCTCCCCGCTCCGCGTTTCGATTCCGGAATAGGTGCGACATTCTGAGAATTCCTTTCCCATCAATCACATTCCGGCTTCGTTCGGAGTTCCAACCTCTCACGCCCCAAAACGGGTCCGGCCGGTTAAGTCCGGACGCCGCCCCTCCACGAGCTCGGTTAACGTAAAAAAGATCGTATCGGCCGACGGCGGGCACCCAGGTACGAAGACATCTACCGGCACCACCTCGTGAACCGGACAGACGCGCGGAAGGAGCGCGGGCACCACTTGGTTGGGTGTCGGAGAAGGAACGGACACGTTCTCCACGTAAACCCGTCGCAGCACATCACCGGTCTTGAAGGCGTTCCGCATGGCCGGGACGTTCCCCGTCACAGCGCAATCGCCGAGCGAAACCAATATCTTCGATCGTTCCCTGATTTTCTTGATCTTGTGGAGGTCTTCCTCGCTGCTGATCGACCCTTCCACCAGCACCACATCCACGTTCTCCGGATACTCCTTGTAGTCCACCAGCGGGCTGTAAACCAGTTCGATCCTTCCGGCGAGGTCGAGCAGCCTCTCATCCATGTCGAGGAACGACATGTGGCAGCCCGAGCAGCCATCCAGCCAGACGGTCGCCAGTCGAACCTTGCTCATCTTTTTCCTTCCCGCATCATGGCAAGATAGGGCAGAAAATCGCGGTCCTTCACCACGGATCGCGCCCGGCCCTTTTCAAAGAGCGCCCCCGTGGGGCACACCTGTACGCATTTTCCGCAACTCGTGCAGGTATCGGACTCGCCCCACGGCTGCTGCAAGTCGGTAATGACCGAAGACTCGATGCCGCGGCCCATGACGTCCCAGGTGTGAGCGCCCTCGACCTCGTCGCATACACGCACGCAACGAGTGCACAGGATGCAGCGGTTGTGATCCACGGCAAACCGCATGTGGGAGGCATCGACGCTGAGCTTGGGGTACCGGTAGGGGAACTGGACGTGCGTCAATCCGTGCGCCTGACCAAGCCACTGCAGGTCACAATGTCCGTTGGCAACGCATACCGAGCAGACATGATTGCGCTCCGCGAACAGCAACTCCAGAATCATCCGGCGGTACTTCAGAAGCCGGTCCGACTGCGTGGTGACCTCCATGCCTTCTTCCACGCGGGTCACGCAAGCGGGCATCAGCTTCGAGGTCCCTTTCACTTCCACCAGGCACAAGCGGCAAGCCCCCACGTCGCTGAGGCCATCCAGGTGGCACAAGGTCGGAATCGAGAGGCCCTTCTCGCGCGCGGCCTCGAGCACCGTCTGGTCGGCGCGCGCGCTCACGTCGACGCCGTCGATTCGTAGCGTTTTGACGTCGGGGGCTGCCGGGTTCATGCGTTGGCCTCCTGCTTGATGGCGCAGACGCCGGCCGGGCATCTCTTTTCTTGGATATGGGCCAGATACTCGTCGCGAAAATAGCGCAGCGTGCTGAGAACGGGATTGGGCGCGCTCTGCCCGAGTCCGCACAAGCTGGTGTTCTTCACCATGTCGCACAGATTCTCAAGCATCTCCAGATCACCCATGCCGGCTCTGCCTTCGGAGATCTTGGCCAGCAGGTCGTACATCTGCGCCGTACCCGCGCGGCAGGGAATGCACTTGCCGCAGGACTCGCTCATGCAGAATTCCATGAAGTACTTGGCCACATCGACCATGCAGGAAGAATCGTCCATCACGATCATTCCGCCCGAGCCCATGATGGATCCGGCCTGGGCCAGGGAATCATAATCCACCGGCATATCGAGGAATTGTTCCGGGATGCAGCCGCCCGAAGGTCCGCCCGTCTGCACCGCCTTGAACTTGCGTCCCTCGGGAACTCCGCCGCCGACCTCGAAGATGATCTCGCGCAAGCTCATTCCCATGGGGACCTCGATCAAGCCCGTGCAGTTGATTTTGCCCGTCAGAGCGAAAACTTTGGTGCCCTTGCTGCGCGCGGTGCCCATGGCGGCGTACCAGTCGCCGCCCTTGCGGATGATCGCCGGAATGTTGGCGAAGGTTTCGACGTTGTTGATCAACGTGGGCGCGCCGTAGAGGCCGGCCTGGGCCGGATATGGCGGCCGGGGACGCGGCGTACCCCGCCCGCCTTCGATGGAGGCGATCAGCGCCGTTTCCTCGCCGCAGACGAAGGCGCCGGCGCCGAGACGAAGCTCGATGTCGAAAGCGAATTCGGTGTTGGCGATCTGCGTTCCGAGCAGACCGTGATGTTTGGCCTGGCGGATGGCGACGTTGAGCCGTGTGATGGCCAACGGATACTCGGCGCGCACGTAGATGTACCCGCGGCTGGCGCCGACGGCGTAACCGGCGATGATCATGCCCTCGAGCACGCGCTGCGGATCGCTTTCAAGCACGCTGCGGTCCATGAATGCGCCCGGATCGCCCTCGTCGGCGTTGCAGACCACGTACTTCGTCGCCGCCTGGGCTTTGGCGACGGTGCTCCACTTCAAGCCCGTGGGATATCCGGCGCCCCCCCGCCCGCGCAGCCCACTGCGCGAGACCTGCTCGATCACTTCGGCCGGCGACATCTCGGTGAGCGCCTGCACCAGCCCCTCGTAACCTTGCGCGGCCACATAGTCCTCGAGGCGTTCCGGATCGATGCGGCCGCTGTTTTCCAGCACCACGCCCACCTGGCGCTTGAAGAAGGGCAGATCGCGGGAGCATTGCAGCCGCGCGACGGGTTCGCCGGACAGACTTTGGACAATCTCGCCGGCATCGCCCGGGCTCACATCCTGATAGAGGATCCCTGCAGGCTCCGCCGAAACCAAGGGGCCGCGCGAACACAGTCCCATGCATCCCACGCCCGTCACTGGGCACGTCCCCTTTAGCCCGCGCTCCGCCACCGCGGCTTCCAGCGACTTCTTGACCGCGTCGCTGCTCGAGGATATGCAGCCCGCGGCCATGCAGACGTACAATCGCTGCGGCGCGCTGGCGCGGGCGGCAGCTTCGTCGGCGCCGATCTGGCTCAGTTGCTCGGGCGTCATGCTGAAACCCACTTGTGCAGCCGGCCCTGCATATCTTTGGCGCTCAGCCGGGCGGCGACTTCGCCGTCGAACAGCGCCACCGGCGCCAGGCTGCACGAACCCACACAGCGCGCCGTCAGAACTGACACGCGGCCGTCGGGCGTGGTCTCTCCCGGCGCTATGCCGAGCGACTGCTCCACTTCGCCCAGCAGTTGCGGCGCGCCTTTGATGTAGCAGGCGGTGCCGAGACACACCACGCAAGTGTGCTGGCCGGGCGGCTTGAGGCTGAAGTAATGATAAAACGTGGCGACGCCGAACGCTTTGCTCAAAGGCACGCGCAGGGATTGCGCCACGTACTGGAGCGAGGGACGATCCAGAAATCCAAACGACTGCTGCACGGTGTGCAGCGTCTCAATCAGCGCGTTCCGGCTGAACCCGTGGCGGCGCATGGTGGCGCCCACGATCTTCCAGCGCTTATCGTCGGAAGGCGGTGAAAGCTTGCCCAGGGCGATCGGCATAAGAATCTCTCGACCACGTCGCTGTAGCGCCGGTGTCCTCACCGGCGATTTTCCAGTTAGCGCCGGTGTCCTCACCGGCGATTCTCCAGTTAGCGCGCCGGTGTCCTCACCGGCGGATTTCCGCTGTTGACCAGCGTCCCCACCGGCGATTTTCCACTGTCAGTGCGCGGTGAGGACACCGGCGCTAACAGCCCTGGAAGCAACTCACATCTCGCGCACTGTCATCAGCGGCTGCAAGCGATCGTAGCGAAACACCGGCCCGTCCTTGCAGATGAACGTCGGCCCGTATTGGCAATGTCCGCAAAAGCCGGCTGCGCACTTCATGTTGCGTTCCATGGAAAGATAAATGTTTTCGAGCGCCACGCCGCGCTTCTCCAGTTCCTGCACCGTGAAGCGCATCATGACCTCGGGGCCGCAGACCATGGCCACGGTGCTGTGGGGATCAAACGGCGCGCGCGGGATGAGCGTGGTGACCACGCCCACGTTGCCTCGCCAGTTGCCCATGGCGCGATCCACCGTGACGTGGACCTCCAGGTCGAAGCGCGAGTGCCAGTTCTGAAGCTCTTTCCGGAAGAGAATGTCCGCCGGTGTGCGCGTCCCGTAAAGCAGCACGACTTTGCCATAGTAATTCCGCGCCGCCAGCAGTTGATAGAGCGCCGGACGCAGCGGCGCCAGGCCGATGCCACCCGCCACGATCACCACGTCGGCGCCGCGGGCTTCGGTCACCGGCCAGCCAACGCCGAAGGGCCCGCGCACGCCCATGCAATCCGAGGGCTTCAGCTTTCGCATGGCCCGCGTTACGGTGCCCACTTCGCGCGTGGTGTGCACCAATGTCCCGGGCTTTGCCGGGTCGCCGCTGATGGAAATCGGGACTTCGCCCACACCGAACAGGTACAGCATGTTGAATTGGCCGGGCGCAAAGGCGAGCGAGTGCTTGCCGTTGGCGGATTCCAGTTCCATGGTGAAGGTATCCGCCGTGTCACGGCGTACGCGCTGGACCCTCCACGGGTCCGGGACCATCGGATGCGTCATCATCGCGATCGCGCCTCCGCAGGCTGCGGCTGCAGGTCGTACAGGTTCAGAAGTTGCAGGCGTGTGGCCTGCAACCGCTGCTCCAGCACCTGGACGATCCGCTTCATCAGTTCGTAGCCGAGTTCGTGGTCCTGCTCGCATTTCTGCCGCAGGCATTTGCCGTCGAGGGCGATGGCTCTCGTGAGCTCCAGCGCTCGGGCGTCAAACACCCAGCGGTAAGGTGGAAACAGCCAGGACCATCCCACCATCTCACCCTGGCCCACGGTCATGACCGTAATCGACCCGTGCTGGGCGGCGTAAATTTCCAGGGCGGCGCGCCCATGGCGCAACAGGTAAAACTGGTCCGCGTTGCCTCCTTCGCGGAAAATGTACTCGCCTGCCTGGAACCGGACGTTGGTCGCGCAGCCCACCAACAAATCGACGTAGCGATTGTCCAGTCCCTGCGCGAAGGGATGCTCCGCGAGCAATGTCCGGAGCGTTTCAATCTCCATTTTCGTCCTCCTTCGCGGCGGCCTGCGGGGCGATCTCGCTTTGCCGGATGGCCCGTGCTTCCTCGGTGATGTCGATCCCGACCGGGCACCACGTGATGCAGCGCCCGCAGCCCACGCATCCGGAGCTGCCAAACTGGTCGATCCAGGTCGCGAGCTTGTGGGTCATCCACTGGCGATAGCGTGACCGGGCGGATGGCCGGATGCTGCCCCCGTGGATGTAGGAAAAGTCCATGGTGAAGCACGAATCCCACTTCTGCTGACGCTCGGCGTGCTCTCCGGTGAGATCGGTCACGTCGTCGATGGTCGTGCAGAAACACGTAGGGCAGACCATGGTGCAGTTGGCGCAGGTCAGGCAGCGATTCGCCACCTCGTCCCAGCGTCGATTCTCATAGTTGCGGTAGAGCAACTCCTTGATGTCCGTGGTGTCGAGGCTGCGGCCCATCTGGGAGGCGGTTTGCGTCACCACGCGCTCGGCGGCTGCAGTATCGGCGGGCTTCGCGGGACTGAGAGGCAGCGCGTTTGCGACTTCGGCTCCGGTTTCGCTGCCCACTTCAACCACGAAGTAATGCCTGCCGTCTTCCAAAACCTCCGTCAGGGCCAGATCAAACCCCCTCTCGGCCTTCGGTCCGGTGTTCATGGACACGCAGAAGCAGGTTCCGCTGGCCTGGCCGCAATTCAGGGCTACCAGGAAAGCGCGTTCGCGCCGGGCCTTGTAGGCCGAATCCACGTGCGGTCCGCCCATGAAGACCTTGTCCTGGATTTGAATGGCGTTGAGTTCGCAGGCCCGAACCCCGATGAATGCAGTCAGTCGCTGCTCATGCTGCTCGGCGGCGACGTCAAAGCCGCCGCTCTTGCGAGTTGCCTGCCACAGTCGCACCAGGGGAGGATGCAGAAACCGCTTCCAGGAGTGCGGTCCGACGGCGTAGCCGAATACCGCCTGATCGTCGCGCCGGACCAGCCGGTACTTGCCGCCGTCCTGCTCATCCTTCCAGCCCACGGGCAGGTCGGCGGACGACCGAACGTCGTCGTAAACGATGGCGCCGTCGCGGACGGTCGGCCCCACCACGCGATAGCCTCGCTCGGCCAGCGCCCCGAACAGCAGGTCCAACTGGCTGCGCTGCAGAATCGAAGGGTTCAAGTTCTTGGCCTCTTCCATGCCCAATGGCCACGTTGTCAGGTGTCGCGGGCTGTTAACCAGCAAAGCTTATCACACCCAGTCAACAGAAAATGCTAGCAGATGCTTTTTGCCTCGCGGTGTGACGATGATCACGCTGACTTGTTTGGGTCGGCAACGGCGGGGGCCGGGAAGGGTCACCGCCGTCTCTCCCGCAAATAGGGCCAAGACGGCGGCGCGACGGATGCTAAGACCTGCTTTCGTGCCCTACTTCTCGTTCTCAGGCGCAGTCAGCTTCGATTGAGGAATCGGCCGATGATGCGCGTCGTCGAGGTAAAAGATCATCTCGTGATCCGACTTCGCGCCCGGGACAGGATGATCGGCGCTGGAGCTGAAGCGCTGCGCGCCGGCCGCAGGCGCAAGCGGCTGCTTGGTGGTGTAGGTAGCCTCGTGCAACGTGCTCCCGGTCGGAGCCTGCGCCACCGCGAAGACGCCGTACGGATTGCCGTTATTGTACGACACGGCGATGTAGTCGGCCACCATCGGACCATCGTCCGACACCGGCAGCCAGCTCAACTGCATCGGACCCGCCAGTTGCACGCCCGACGACCACGTAGAGCCGCCGTCTTCGGAAGAACTGAAGCCCACGTCGAGCTGGCACGAGTTGCCGCACTTCGACACCGGATAGTAGTAGTAGACCACGGTCAGGTGACCACCGGTGCCGGAAGTGGTCGGGTCGACTCCGATTCCGGGCAGGAAGTGGTCCACGGTGCTGGTGACCGGATCGATCGGAATGCGTGTAACCGGCCCCCAAGTCACGCCGTCCGCGGAGCTGCTGTACACAATGTCGTTCTCGGCGCAGCTCGTGCGGAACCGGCAATCGGCCCAGCCCACGTACACGTTGCCCGCGCCGTCAAGGTCGGCAGTCGGCAGATCCGGATCGCGGATGCCTCCTGCATCGAGGTGGAAGTCGATGTTCGAGACCAGCACGCTCTTGCCCCAGGTGCTGCCGCCGTCCGTCGACGTGAAGGCGTTGATGCCTGTGCCTTCGAAGGGCACTACGACCGTGCCGTTCGGCTGCACCAGCGGCTCGCCGCCAAGTCCCTCGGCGTGGTCGGACGACGGTTGGCCGGGCGTCCACGTCAGTCCGCCGTTGCTCGACACACTCATCAGCACTTCGCCTGTGCCGAAAGCCTGGTCCCACTCCACGTAACAGTTGCCGTAATAGGGGCTCTGCGAGTTGTTGTCGCACACGATCCAGGTCTTGTCATCGAGGGCCGTCTTGTCGATCAGAACCACGCTGTTCCAATGGAACGCGTCGGTTGACCGGCTGACCCCGACGTCGCCGATCTTGCCCGAACTCTCGCTCAGGCCGACGAGGGGCAGCGAAACGATCATCCAGATGCCGTGCTTCGCGTCGTAGGCCACGGCGGGATCGGCTTCGGCGCCGAACTTGCCGTTCCCGTAGTTCACGGTCAGCCCGGGCAGATCGCCGTGCATCCAGGTGCTGCCGCCGTCCGTCGAGGTTGCGAAACCGATGTCGCCGCTGCCCCAGCCGATCGAGCCCGGACGGCGCGCCACGTGAAACGCGCTCACCATCGTGTTGCCCCAGGAGAAAATGTGGGGTTCGACTTCAGTCTTATGATCGCTGTCGGAATTGGTGAGATTGTCGATGCTGATCTGCTGCAGAGTGTACTGCCCAAGCGCCAGCGTGCTGAACGATGCCAACGCCACCACGAGAAAAGCCAGCGTCTTGCGGCCATGCCAAATCTTGAACGGGCGGTTCATGCGGATTCCTTGTGCGAGCGGACTAACCGGGATCTGCCATCCCCGGCCGCCCGGTTAGCGTACACCGAAGCGGGCGGCAATGCAACGTAGGCAGCCTGGTGGTGTCCTAATTTCGGTAAGAATATACTTGACTGACACGAGCAGCCAATAGGCCCTACCGCGTGCAATCAAATGTAATGCAATCCTTTTAAACTTGATATCATGGATTGTGGCATGGTATAAACAACGTCTTTCAACATGCCTTTCATCGACGATCTTCAGCGTGACACACACTTCCTGCGTCACGGTCGCCGTTGCGGAGCCGCCACGGCTCACGATTATGAGAGAATGGCCGATGAATTTATGTTCGGGTCGATCGCGGGGGACGCGAGGGAGTGTGTTCGTCCTAGGGGCGACAGGGTCAGATTTGGCTTCGTTACGGAGAAGTTTGGAGTCGCCCGCCAGCATCCAATATGCGTGAGGACCTTTTACCGGGTGGATGTTTCTGTGTTGCTCGGAAGGGGAGGCAAAGAGCCGTTTTTCGCGTATGAATGCGCGAGGGTCGATCTATGACATTCAAGTGTCCGGTTTGCTTCTACGACCAACTTCCTTACCCTCCAGACGACTACCATATCTGTTTGTGCTGTGGAACCGAGTTCGGCAACGACGATCAGTTCAAGACCCATGAGCAATTAAGGAGCGCGTGGATTGCCCGTGGCGCACCTTGGTTCTTTAGGCGACCGCCCGAATACTGGAATCCTTGGGTTCAGTTGATTGAGGCGAACCACGCAAACGACGTTCCTAAATTCGTCGCCGATATCAGAACTTCCGTTGACTTGGTGGTCGATTGCACCACCAGCAGGATCTATTCGGGATTTTCCCTTGCTGCCGCCGCTTGAAGAAATTTAGCTAACATGCCTAGCCTAAAGTTATTCGCGGTATGCGAACTGGTTGTCATAGACAAAGAGGAAGTCGCATCTCTTATAAGGCTGTTCAGTAAGTTTTCTATTACTGAGTTGCCGCCTGGCGAAACGTCGATACCAGCTAACGCTGTCGTACCAAAGGAGTGGTACGCCTTTTCAATATGGCAACAGGAGGATGGCGATGAAGGAAGGGAGTTCACGTACAGCGGCGAGTTATCTTATCCCGATGGAAGACCGTACATCAAGATAGCCGAAGCAAAGTTTACTTTTTCCGAAAAGAGAAATCAGCAACTGACGAGCAGGATGCTGGGGTTCCCTATCGGACAAGAAGGGGACTACAGGTTGGCGGTGTGGATTGAGCGTGATGGACGTCGCATTGAAGCTCCGCCAATAATCATACGCATGGAGTACCTTTTCCCGAAAGGTGGTCAACCTGTCGAAACCCAAAAAGGTTCCGCAATACATTGAGGGAGTAGAGGCGTGGCGACGATTCGAGACGGCCATGAGGCGGGTGCTGTCCGCGTCTCATTCGGAAGTTAAGCGCGGCATCGAGACACATCGAATTGAATCTCAGAAGAATCCGAATCGACGCGGACCGAAGAGAAAGCCTTAGCGCGTTCTCTTTCCTCTTCCCTCGCGCGGTATTTTTAGCCGTTTGTCGTTTCCACCTCCTTGCCGATAAGTTCCCTGTAGGTAAGTCTCTTACCGACTATTTGCTGCATTGCCGCCAAAAACCTGCCTGAGTCGCCAAGCTCCTTGGCGCGGTTGTTGTAGCGAAAAGACTGCTCATCAAGATAGCGGAATAGGTGATATGGCTCGACTGAAACGTAGGTTCCTTTGAGTCCGCGCTTCAAGAGCGACCAAAAGTTTTCTAGTCCGTTTGTGTGGACTTGCCCGTCCACGTAGGCTATAGCGTGATTGATTACCTTGTGCGCGTACTGCCCGGCGAGTCCCTCGTAGGACAGAAGCTCATCCGTGTAGAGCGCAGACCCGGCTTCGACGTGCTGTTTCACTTCCGCTTGCAGCGTAGCCTTGCGCCGATTCTCAACAACGATGGTGCGAATCTTTCCTTCCCGCTCCAAGATTCCCATGACGGCGGTTTTGTCCTTCCCGCCAGTTCCGGTGATGCGCCGTCTGCGCTGTGAAACGTGCATGTTCCGCGACTTCCCGCCGATGAATGATTCGTCAACTTCGATTTCCTTACCCTCTCCGCCTAGCTTGCCGCCAGTGTTGGATTGCATCGCCAGCCGCGCACGCTGAAGCATGAACCACGCGGTCTTCTGGGTCACATGGATGTCGCGGTGAATTTCGTAGGAAGAAACGCCATTCTTGCAGTTCGCCAGCATCCACACAACCGGGAGCCACTTTTCGAGCGGGAGCGGCGAGTCCTCAAACACGGTGCCGACCTTGAGCGAGAACTTCTGACGCTGATGCTTCTGATAGCACTTGAAGACGCGAGCGTTCGGTAGATATTGCACGTCCTCTGAACCGCAACGCGGGCAAGTGATCTTGCCATCCGGCCAGCGCAGAGCGACCATGAAATTGTGGCAGTTCTCAGGGTTTGAGAAGAATAAGATCGCCTCTTGCAGCGTCTTCGGGGTTGTGATTTCCTTGTCCATGACCTTACTTTATCAGGTCAAGTTCTGTCAGTCAAGTATATTCTTACTCTAATTTCAGACGTACGGGCGGCCCTTGTGGCCGCCCAACTGAGGGGGCGCGCGAGGAATGCGCCGCATTGGGCGGCCACAGGGGCCGCCCGTACGTCTGAAATCAAGCTCACAGCCCGAGCGCAGATGCGCGAAGCGCTTTAGACTGCGGCAGAGCTGCCGCACTCTAAAACACGGGTCCCGGCGCCCGATTTTCGGTCTCAGGGTTCGCTCCGGGACTTTCTTAAAGCCCCAAAATCGCCCTAATCCGCTCTACGGCTTTGACTTACGCCCGCTCCGGGCTATCGCCACTTCGCCCAACTCTCCCATATTTCCTCCCGCCCGCGAACTACGCGGATTTTTCCACAGCCTAACCTGCTGACACCACGCCGCCAAATAAATTTTCCCGCTTTTCTCAGGTTTACCCACTGTCCCATTCCGACGTGCCATCGTGAGTAGTCGGCAGGAGCAATCCTCGATTCAGACGTAGGGGCGCCTCGTGTCGATTCAGACGTACGGGCGGCCCTCGTGGCCGCCCACCTGATCACAGTCGCAAGCGACGCGCTGTTAATCGGAAATGGCCAACGGGCAATCGCAAATCGACAATCCGCAATCGGCAATTCCCCGGCGCCGGCGTGGACCGACGAGCGAACGCCAGCGCGCAGCCTGCCGCCGCAATGGCATCCAGGGCGGACAGGTCTGGCTTCGCATGCTGCAGCAGGGCTTCGTGCTGCCGGCCGAGAAGTTGCAGCGCGTCTGGGAAGGGCTCGTCAAGTGCGCGCTCTGGCACCTGACGGACTGTTCCGCGCGCTACGCCTCCTGCTTCCGCGAAGGCATCTACGCTATCAGTCTAGTCCGCAGCCTCGCGGCCGCCGGAGAAACCATGGCCGACTACGCCCGACACGTCCGCCAGATCATGCGGGCGTTCGCCGGCAGTGACGAGTTCGTAGATCGTAGTTCCTGGATCGTTGCCCCCCATCCGGTCTCCCCCGGCCATCAAGCGACAAGCCACAACCATGAGTCTTCCCTGACGTCAACCCTGGCTAACGGACTAGCCCAGGTATCTTGGCGACGCCTGCGCGCTTCGCGCCAGCATGCGGACTGGGAACGGCGC